>DAOLCX010000436.1:0-3525 GCA_035327685.1 Pirellulaceae bacterium
CGACTTGCGGAACGCACCAGAACCAGGCCTGGCCATCAATACCGTGAACGGTTACGTGGTCATTAGTAGATTGAAGCTAGTAAATCCACAAGAACACTGTTCCGTTTTCGTCTTGGCGAGGTTCGACTTGGAGCGCGGGGCGCGTCTGCCGCAATATGGCGTCCAAGGCCAACAAATAAGGGGCTTGCGGCCTTGAATAGGTCACTTTGGTTTGACGCAAATCAATGTTCTTTTCCGCCAATGAGTTCTCATCGATCAGGAACGGAAGCCGCATCCGTCGCTGAACGGCCGTCAGCACGTCGGCCAAAGGAAACGCGCGGACGTCGAAATCCATCCGTTCAAACAGGACGGGCGCGTTCTGATTGACAGGCGGTTCAACAGGCCAACCGACGGGCCAATGTTCGTTGGCCGTTTCGACCTGAATAATCGCCAATTCTACGCTTTTGCCTTGCTCGCGGCGTGGTACCAAAACCAGTCCCAGCGACCGAATGGCATACGCCAGCGCGGTGCCTGACGTCAATCCCTGTAGTTCGACACCCAGACGTTCGTCCTCCGCCAATACTTGACGCGCGGCCGGCGAAATCACGAGTGGCGTTCTCAGTTTGTCGCCGGTTTGCTGGACAAAATCGCGAATCGTCAATTGCGACGTGTTAAAGTCAACAACGCGACTCAACTCATCATGGATCTCTACTAATTGCTCGCTGGTCAGTCCGAACGCTTTCTTGTCCGCCAACGCGACGCGAGAGCCATCGTCGCGGAGCTTTTGTAGGTAGGCTTTAAGGTCCTCGATTTGGCCAGGACCGAAGCGACCTCCGGGAAGCTGGATTTCGCGGTCAGTCAAGACGCCTGTGACCACAATCGTGACGGTATCTCCCCGCTCAAATTCCTCGATTTTTGGACGAATCCCCGAGGGATTGCCTTTGATCGTCAGGCGATCGGCCCCAATGTCACTGAGCCGCTCCAGCCACGTTTGTTGTCCGCCGACCACCATATTGGATGAGGCCAACAATTCCAGTTCAACGAATCGTTTGGCTGGTTGCGCGCACAGTGACATGCTCCATCCGAACACCAGCATTCCGCCGATCATGACTCTCAATAACATGTCGTTGTTGACTCCGAAATCAATCGCGTATTCCGTAACGGACAATACAGTATAGGGTTTGCCACAAATCGCGGACACCGATTTTTTTCCCCTGGGAGTAGTTTCGCGCTCGGTAACTGACCGGTATTTCCACCAGACGCACGCCGCGACGCAGGAATTTCGCAGTGAGTTCGGGCTCGACACCGAAGCGATTTTGTTGGATCACCATTGAACCCAGAAGGTCGGACCGAAATGCCTTATAACAGGTTTCCATATCCGTCAGTTGAGCTCCTGAAAACCAATTGGAAGCGGATGTCAGGAACCAATTCCCCCAACGGTGGGGCCAAGACAGCTGACCGTGACGGCCATTCAGAAATCTGCTTCCATAAACCACATCCGCTTCGCCACGGGTCAATGGTTCCAATAATCGTGGAATGTCTTGAGGGTCATACTCCAGGTCGGCATCCTGAACCAGGATGTACTCACCCCGCGCAGCGCGAAATCCGGTGCGGAGGGCAGCTCCCTTACCTCGATTGGAGTGATGGGTGATGATCTGCAGCTCGGTGTCGCCTGCCCTGTAGAACTCGGCAAGCGCACCGTCCGCGTCAGTTTGTTTGGAGTTGACCAGCTCCGAGGGACCCAGGAAATTGAGTATTCGACCGCGTGTTCCATCATTACTGCCGTCATCGACCACGATGATCTGAATGTCGATGGTCAATGTCAACAGTTGTTGGAGAACCTGAACGACCGTTTCAGCTTCGTTGAACGTGGGAATGACCAGCGACAAAAGCGGCACAGGGAGCCTGGAATGAGGCGGGCTGGGCTGGTCGGTTCCGAAAATGGCTGTCATTTGTCTTGATTCGCGTTTGCGAAGTTTACAGTGGCCCTTCCGGAAATACTTCTTTCTCGAACTTCACCTCGATATTACCCGGCTACCAATTATGATAGTGGTAAAGGCCCCGTGTGCAAACACGAATGGGTCTTGACGCGTCGCTAGATTCGGCAATGGACAGAATGTCTTGAGAGGGAAGCCAGAACGATGTTCGGGGAGTTTAAGTACGGATTCGTCCGCGCCAGCGCATGGTTCGCAATCGGCGGTATCTGCGGTGTATGTACGATCGCTGGATGTTCAAGTCATTCTGATGGTACTTCAGAAATCGCCAAACTGCGGGCACGCGCCGAAGCCGTTGAAGACACCCTCGCGGAGGTACAGCAGGCTCATCGGCACACAGAGGACGAACTGGCGAAGGCCAATTCTGCTTTGGAGACTTCGTCTCAGGCGTTGGCGATGAAGGAAGTGGAACTGCAGGCCATGCAGCAAGAGAACGCCAAACTCATGGAACGTCTGGTGGAGACCGAGCAGTCACTGGCAATCTTTGAGCAGCGACTCGGCCAGATTCCCGATCTAGTTCGGGAACTTCAAGTCAGTTTGGCCAAGCTCCAATCATTGAATGCTGCAACTGACGGGGATGAGTCAAAAGACCACTCCACACCCCCCGCCGAATCAACGGGTTCGGATGCGGAGCGCGGCGGCAAAGACGACCTTGATGAACTTCCGTTGCCGTGAAGGCAATCGTTCACGTGGACTAGCGTAGAACCATTGTCCTCAATTGTTCAGAACCCAAGTTGGATTCCACCACCGAGGGTGCTTTCCCGACCCGAAAAGACTCCCGACCACTTGGGGTGAACCGCCCGATGGCGATGCGCTTGGGATAGACATTCCCTTGGACCACCAAATGCGGGAAATGACTCTGCCATCACCACCGTCTTTCTGTCTTGAGTTCACCGCCTCAGGCGATACAATAGAATGATCCCTGGGACCGCTGTTGGCGTTGGGGAGCGATGTTTTGAGCGGCCAAGAATTCCTGTCCGATCCGGTGTTGAAGGGGCCCACAGCCCAGCGAAATCGGATCGGACGGCGATTCTCACCATTCCGCGAAGCTTATCGACTTTCCAGCCAGGTTCGTTTGGCGATAAGGCTATTCGTGTTGAAGTTGCGCGCTGCCGCAAGTTAGCGTTGTGCTGAGATCTGTGAAGAATCGTGAACCAAGATACTTCAAATGACCCATCCGTGTCGGATCTGTCCGACCAAGACGGAGACGATGTCGCTCGTTGCGAAGCCTTGATTGGATATGCGTTTCGCAATAAGCAGTTGTTGGCAGAAGCATTGACCCATGCTTCTGGGGCAAACACGCGGTTGTGCTCCAATGAACGCCTGGAATTCTTGGGCGACTCCGTGCTGGGATTTCTCGTGTGCCATTTCTTGTACGAGCAGTGCCCTGATCTGCTGGAAGGCGACATGACCAAGATCAAGTCGATCGTGGTCAGTGGTCAAACTTGTGCGCAGCTTGCGGAGAAACTGGGACTGCGATCGGTGTTGCGCGTAGGCAAAGGGATTGGGCGGCGGGGTGGTGTTCCCGCTTCCTTGATGTCGGACGTATTTG
>DAOLCX010000437.1:0-3506 GCA_035327685.1 Pirellulaceae bacterium
GGTGATCAGTCGAGGACTGCAAAACGCTGGTGTGGTCAGTTTGCTCGCTCGCGTTCTTGGGAAAGTCGGCTCCAATCCTACGCTGCAGGTCACCCTGCTCACGTTCGTCGTCGCAGTTTGTTCGGCTTTTATGAACAACGTAGGCGCGCTCGCGTTGCTTATGCCGGTTGCCATTTGGATGGCTCGTCAAAGCGATCGCTCACCATCGCATCTGCTAATGCCTCTTTCGTTCGGCTCATTGCTGGGGGGCATGACGACGCTGATTGGTACTCCTCCGAATCTGATTGTCTCCAGCTTCAGGAACGCGAACGGCGGCCAACTTGGTTTCGGTTTCTTCGATTTTTCTTATGTTGGTTTGGGGGTGATGGTTGCTGGTATCCTGTCGATAGGCCTCTTCGGTTGGCGATTGATTCCCAATCGGTCTGGTTCAAACTCTGCCGAAGATCTGATGAAGATTGACGACTACTTAACCGAGGTGATGGTTCCCGAATCTTCTCCTGCCGTTCACGAAACCTTGAGGCACTTGGAAAATGAATTATGCGGTGACTTGAGCTTCGTCGTTGTTGGATTGGTTCGCGGTCAGAAGAGAAAGTTGGCCCCGTCTGGGCATTTAGTCATCCGGCCCGGCGATATCCTGCTCATTGAAGCTGATACGGAGGATTTGTCCGAGTTGTTGAAGAAAACTGGCTTTGAGTTAGCCGAAAGCCGGGAAGAAGAACTCCGTGCACTGTCGTCGGATGAGATTCAATTGGTGGAAGCCATCGTTGGCGCGGATTCGGTTCTCAAAGAGAGAACCGTAAGCCAAATCAAGTTAAGGACGGAATACGATATCAATGTGTTGGCGGTGGCGAGGCAAGGACAGCGACTCGGCAAACAGCTCAACCAGATACGCTTGATCGCGGGAGATATTCTGCTGGTTCAGGGACCGGCGAAGAAGCTCATGGAGACATTGGCCAATCTCGGCTGCCTGCCTCTCGCCGAACGCGCCCTGAATCTCGGTCGCCCTCAAAGAATTCCGGTATCACTGGGGTTGTTTGCGTTGGCCATCACGGCGGTCACTATAGGCTGGGGGGATGCCCCCACGGCCTTCACGATTGCCGCCGTTTGCATGGTCCTCGCAAACATCTTGACGCTTCGCGACGTCTATTCCGCCATCGATTGGCCGGTGATCGTGCTGTTGGGTGCCATGATTCCAATTGGCACGGCATTGGAAACGACTGGCGGGGCAGCCACCATTGCCGATTTGATTCACTCCGTCGGATCGAATGTTCCGCCGGTAGTCATCCTGACCGTATTTCTGGTAGGTACGATGTGCCTGTCGGACATTATCAACAACGCCGCAGCCGCCGTGTTGATGTGCCCCATCGCGCTCAACGTCGCGGCGTCTCTCGGGTGTTCGGCCGATCCACTGTTGATTGCCGTGGCCTTGGGTGCGTCTTGTGCATTCCTCACACCGATTGGACACCAATCCAATACTTTGGTGATGGCGCCTGGAGGTTACCGATTTGGTGACTATTGGCGGCTGGGACTTCCGTTGCAATTGGTAATTCTGCTCGTAGCAATACCGCTCATTATGTGGTTTTGGCCATTCGAATAACAGTTACCTGCGGGCATACTGTGGACGTCGAGGCTCGTGACCGTTCATGAAATAATCCATACTAACGGCACAAAAGACGAGTATTGGCTAGACCACCAGCATGTAAAAACACCGCCGCCGTTCTTCTTCATGTATGGCTGGGTTAGAGCGGCCGAATTGGGCAACAGAGATCGGTGTACAAATTGTCGCCAATCGATAAAGAACAAGTCATTTTGGGGCGCGTTGAGATGGACCTTTGCTGGCGGTCGGTGGCACCCGCGCTATTTGAATGCGCGGATCGATGTTTCGACATAAAAGAAGTCAGAATCCTCGCTGCGGCTGGTATTGCGCGTGAATTTTCCGGGGATGAAGTGAGCATAACCCAATGTCATATCGATCCGCCGAGTCGGCTTGAGCCGCACGCGCACATCGAATTCCTGGCCAATGAAACTGCCGCTGGTACCGGTTGGGTCGCGCAGGTTGGCGTTGGCCCAACTGTCAGTCGCGCTGGCTAACCAAAATGTCCCGTAGCCACCGTCGATCCGGACGTCCTTGATCGGTTCCAAATCAATGCGCAGCTTTGGCGCAATCAAGTTCTCCCACAGGAAATAGTCATTGGCGGACCAGGGGCGGGCAAAACCGAACAGGCGGTCGAAACGGTGGTTTTTGTTGTCCGTCGGATTGCGGTCACCGCTGCCATAACCGACGAACGCACAAGTCCGGACTTTCCAAGGATGGCACCAGGTGTAACCCAACTCTGAGGTGAACCCAAATGCCCGGTGCAATTCAGTGCCATGGCGACCATATTGAAGTGCCACATCGCCATCGTAATCCCAGCCAGATTCGCCGATATTTCCGTAACCTCGGATGGCCATCGTGTGAATCTCCCGGCGAACACGAACCGCGTCTGCTTCTTGTGTCAGTATCAAGTAATAAGGTTGCAACGTCACGATCTCCGACCAGCGCCGCCAATCGCCCACTGCTCCCAAAAACCAGCGATTCTCGTCAACGCGATCTGGCTGGCTGAGCAAGCGTTCCATCGGTCGCAAGGCAAACAAGTCGAGTTGCCAGTCGTTCTTTTGTTGGCCCAGAATCGCGCGAAAGCCCTGGAAGTTGTTAGTGGTATTCCGCCATTCATTGCGAGCCACCAATCGGCGATCGACATATTCCATTGCCAGGCGGCCACCTTGCAGTCGAAAAGGGCGATCTGTCCCGAAGAAGTCCTTGAAGTACAGTTCGCCAAATAACTGGATGAACTCGTATTGGTTGACGTCGCGGTTATCCAGGGGGAACAAACCATTTTCTCGCTGTGCGTCTTCAAACTCGACGCCAAACCGGAACGGATCGACGATTTCCCGCAGCCCCAGGTAGGCGCGGGTCCGCAGCAAAAACGGTTGATCTAGGACTGCCACGGCGCGGCGAAAGTCGTCGTCGCGGTACTCGTAGCGCATCCGATAATCGAGCCCCACGTCGAGCCACTTGATATCGGCGAAACGAGGATCTTCCAACTTGCTCAGATTGCGAACATATCGGGGTGGCTCGCTTTCTCGTTTGGTCCCCACGCTGCGAGCATCGACGTAATAATCTGTTTTCGCGTCGGCAGGCTTGGCTGGCGAAGCGCTCGGCTTTGATTGCGCCGTTTCCAGGGTCGCGATTTTCTCCTCCAAAGATTGGATCGTTTCCCGCAACTGTTGCAGTTGGCTACCTAGATCGTCATCGTCCTGGGGCTGCGCGGCCAACCCATGACTGCCGACGAGCCCATCGCTGGAGAGCGACATATCCTGCCAGTCTTCGGTCGGTGTGCGAGCACGCTCAGCTATCAGCGGCGGTTGAATGCTACTTTGCGCATGGATGACTCCAAACGCTGAGCCCCCCAGCGCAGTAGTCAAAAGGATTAAAATCGTTCTATTTAACGTCATGAACCGAACCC
>DAOLCX010000438.1:0-3506 GCA_035327685.1 Pirellulaceae bacterium
CAATGGTTTGCTCCAACCGCCGCGCACGTGTCTCCGGTTTCTTGGCTTCTTCAATCCATTCCAGGTATTCGCGCTGATGGGATGGACTCAATGATTCAAAAGTCGCCGCCGCTTGTTTGTGCAATCGAAACGTCGCTCGCAGGTCCGCGGGGATCTCGGCAACGCCGCGCTGGCGACGCTGTCCTTTGGGGAACTTGACACCTTCCATATTTAACTGGATGGCTTCGCGCACATAAGACTTGAACAGCTTCAATGAAGGCAACTCCTTCAGCGATGTCACTTTAATGCTGCACATGGAGTTCGCCGGTGAGCCTTGAAACAATCCTGCCGGGTCCGACATCAATGTGGCCTTCCAGAACCCGTAACTCACATGCTGTTTGAAAGCTGCCATGCCAGCGACCAGCCCTTGAAATTCATAGTGCGGAACTCCCCACTTGATCACTTCATCCAGTTCCGGACCTGCCGCCAAGAACAGTTCGCGCAATTTCCGCAGAATCGGTTGTGCAAATTCTGCCGACTTTTCAATATAAGCGTCAACTTGTATGTTGCGTTTGCCCATGCCGTCCACCTATTTCTGATTTGACCTTTATTATCGCTGAAGCCTTCACCTTCACAAGCAGTCGGGTCGCGCCGTTTAGGGAAGCTCTTCGGTTATTGTCCGCCCCCTGCGCAGAGGTTGCCCTCTCGTTGCCGATAAAGACAGTGCAGGATTGCGCCAGGACAGGGCATGGACGCACTGGCGCGCGGCGAATCACCCGCGCGACAAGCGATTTGATTACCCGTGTAGAGTTTACTATTTAACCATGCCATCGCCACGTCGCCTCCCCACTGACATCGTCGCTGTCGCCTTACTGGCTGGCATCGTTTTTCTGGTTGCGGCATTGGGCACGTACCATCCCCGCGATCCTATTCCGCAACTTGGCCCGGCCGCAACCATGTTTCAGCCGGACCAGGTGACCTTTCCGCTGCACGAACGCGCGCATAATGCGTGCGGCCCGTTTGGAGCGTGGCTGGCTGCGTGGCTGTACCAAACCATCGGGCTGGGCTCCCTGTTGTTGTTGCTGGGGTTAATCGGAATCGATGTGGCCCTGTTTCGCCATCAAATGGTGGAATCGGCCTGGCTCAAAACATGTGGTTGGGTTTTGACGCTGCTGGGCAGTACGGCGTTGGCCAGTTTCTTTGTGCCTTGGACACCCTGGACTCCCGTTTTGGGAGCCGGGGGCGCGCTGGGTACCATGATTCATGCCACCCTCAGCTACTACCTGGCCAACGTGGGGAGTTTGATCCTGGCCGGATGTCTCCTGATTGTCGGCCTGTTATGGTGGACGGAGTACCTGGTTTTCCAAGCCGGACGATTTGTATTTGCCCCTGCGTTGGTGGCCACATCGTCGCTGTTGCCGTTGGGCCTGCTGCACCGGTTTCTGCTGTGGTTTAACCGTGCACGGCCAAACCGCGCTTCCACTTCCAACAATTCAGCTCATGAACGAGTGCACCACAGCGATTTGCCACGCACGATCCGCATCAAATCGCGCCAACACAGTCCTGGGGATGCGACCTCCTCGTTAAAGGATCAGTCCGCCGATCAAGATGATGAAGAGGCCTCGGACGAATCCGATTACCCACCGACCATACCCTTGGTGACCAAACGAACCTTTGAGGATGAACTTGAAGACGACGAGGCCGACGATTCGGACTTGTGCGATGCAGCGGAAGAAGAAGCACTCGATGAACCGGTGCAGCCGCCAAGCGTGAAACCGGGGGGAGGCGCAGTTCCGACGAAACGACCTTCCGAACGCGACCAGGTCATGGCAGAGCTTAACCAGGCCGCCAGTTCCGACCACCTGGCCGAATACGAATTGCCGTCGATCGATATGTTGCTCGCCGGCGATAGCATTTCGTTTGACATTCAAAAGCGAGAGGCATTGCTAAAAGCCGAGGTTCTGGAACGGACGTGCGCCGAGTTCGGCTATCAGGTGCGAGTCGTCGAAATTGAAACTGGCCCTGTCATCTCTCAATACGAAATCCAATTGGAAGCGGGGCTGCGATTACAGCGCGTGGCCGCATTAGCAGACGACCTGGCGATTGCCCTGCGAGTCCCTAGCGTCCGTATTGTTGCACCGATTCCAGGCAAGAACACCGTCGGAGTCGAGGTCCCCAATGAAACTCGTCAACTCGTGCGCTTGCGAGAAGTCATCGAACAGAGCGAGATCAAGACACGGAAGATGAAAATTCCCTTATTCTTGGGGAAAGATGCCGTTGGAGCACCGCTGGTCGTCGATCTCACCACGCTGCCGCACTTGTTGATCGCAGGCCGGACAGGAACCGGCAAAAGTGTGTGTCTGAACGCGATTATCACCTCGATCCTGATGACACGCCGACCGGATGAAGTCCGGTTGCTGATGATCGACCCCAAAATGGTGGAATTAAGCGGTTATGGACGGCTTCCGCACTTAATGCACCCGGTCGTCACCGATATGCGCAAAGCGGAGGCCATACTGGCCTGGGCCGTTGACAAGATGGAAGAACGTTATGCCTTGTTAGCCCGCGCCGGAGTTCGGCATGTGACCAGCTATAACCAACTGGGGGCCGAGGAACTGTACGAGCGGTTACAAATCGAGAATGAAGATGAGCGCGAACAAGTGCCGCTCAACCTGCCATTCATCGTGATTGTCGCCGATGAAATGGCCGACTTGATGATGACCTCCGGCAAAGAAGTTGAACAGCATATCATTCGACTTGCGCAGAAAAGCCGGGCCGTGGGGATTCACTTGATTTTGGCCACTCAAAAACCGACTGTCGATGTCATCACCGGCTTGATCAAATCGAATTTGCCGGCGCGGATTGCATTTCAGGTGGCGAGCAAAGTCGATAGCCGGGTGGTGCTGGATGCGATGGGCGCTGACAAGCTGCTGGGGAATGGCGACATGCTGTTCCTCTGGCCTGGAACGAGTACCTTGATCCGCGGCCAGGGCACGTATCTCACCGACGATGAAATCGAATCTGTGACCGATGCGGTCAGCACCAGCGAGCAACAATTTGTGGATGAGTTGCTCCACATCAAAGTCGCGCCGAAGGAGGGCGAATCATCAGGAGGTGCGCGTCCTGCAAATCGCGACGAGTTGTATGACAGCGCGGTGGAAACGGTTATCCGCGAAGGTCGCGGTTCTGTTTCGTTGCTGCAGCGCGCCCTGGGGATCGGCTACGGACGCGCTGCGCGGTTAATCGATTACATGGAAGAAGATGGGATTGTGGGCGCTTACAATGGCTCAAAATCCCGCGATATCATCATGACCATGGATCAGTGGCTGACGATGCAGTCCGGCGAATCCACCTCGATGAACCAGCTCGATCCGCCGGCTCCGGTAAAGGTGATTCCCAACGCGACGCCAAGACGCATCACCAAGCTGGCGGCTGCTCAGGCAAATCGCAAAGCCAACCCTCCCGCCGAATTGGAAGCTGACGCAATCGACGATGATCATGAATCACCGCTCGCTCCTCACGCAGAC
>DAOLCX010000439.1:0-3505 GCA_035327685.1 Pirellulaceae bacterium
GCCGATCCGCCCCTTACCACAGCCGGTGGTCAACCAGATTGCGGCAGGTGAAGTCATTGAACGCCCGGCCAGCGTCGTCAAAGAGCTGTTGGAAAACGCGGTGGATGCCGGGGCCCAGCAGATCGAAGTCTCGATCAGCCAAGGGGGTTTGGAAGAAATCCGCGTCACCGACGACGGTTGCGGCATTCCTCGCGACGAACTTCAATGGGCCATTGCCAGTCATGCGACCAGCAAGATTGCCGACGCCGACGAGTTGTTCCAGGTTGGAACTCTCGGTTTCCGCGGCGAAGCGTTGGCCTCCATCGCCTCGGTCAGCCACTTGGAAATTCGCAGCCGGACTGCCGACTCCGATCTGGGGTTTGAGATGCGCGGTCAGGCTGGAGAAATGCAGCCCATTGAGCCGTGCGGCATGCCGGTCGGCACATCGTTGGTAGTCCGCAATTTGTTCTTCAACACTCCGGTTCGACGCAAGTTCCTCCGCACGCCCCCTACAGAATTAGGTCATGTGGCCGAGGCCTTCACGCGGATTGCTTTGGCCTACTTAGACCGCCAGTTCACGTTGATCCACAACGAACGGACATTGTTTCATTTGCCCGCGACAGATGATTGGAGCGCTCGCATCCGCGAGTTTTTTGGCGATGAAGTCGCCCGTGCCTTGATCCCCATTGATCGAGAGCACGACTCCGTGCGCCTGTCCGGTTTTGTGGTCGATCCGTCCGTCAGCCGTTCAAATAATCGTTTGCAATATTTGTTCCTGAATGGGCGATATATCCGAGATCGCTCCTTGCAACATGCGTTGGGCGAAGCCTACCGAGGTTTGTTGATGGTCGGGCGATATCCGATCTGTTTTTTACGGTTGGAAATGCCCAGCGAATGGGTGGATGTCAACGTGCATCCGGCCAAGCTGGAAGTCCGCTTTCAGGATGGGAGCCGTTTGTACAGCCACCTGTTGGCCACCATTCGGGACAAGTTTTTGACGACCGATCTCACGGCTCGCGGCCAACTGCATTCACGTTCGGCGGCGTTCCCCGAACCGATCGGCAGTACTCCTGCCTCACAAACCTCGCCACCAAATGAACTCCCTCAATCTCGGATCGATTTCCCTTCAACGCCAGTACGCAATTGGATCGATCAACCGAAATGGGTTCCGCGCCCACAGCCTCCTGCGATGATGCCAGCGCGAGCGGAGCCATCGCCGATCGACTCGCCGTTTGCCGTGGAACCTGAGATTGAACGCGCCGTGCCATCCCCTGCCATGCCGCCACCATCCGAGGCGACGACTCCAGCCAACCGCCGGCTGATGGCGTTGCAGGTCCAGGACACCTATTTGGTGACGGAAACGGATGAAGGTTTAGTCGTGATCGACCAGCATGCACTTCACGAACGGGTTTTGTACGAGCAGTTGCGGGAGCGCGTCGAGTCGGGCGGAATCGAATGTCAGAGACTACTCGTCCCTGAACCGGTTCAACTGCGACCCGTCGAATTGGCAGCCATCTTGGACAGTGCCCAGTCGCTGCGGCGATTGGGAATTGATGTCGAACCGTTCGGTGGTGATACGTTGCTGGTGACAGCCTATCCCGCGATGTTGTCGAATCACAATCCGGGCGATTTGTTGCGTGGCCTGGTGGACTTGCTGACCACCGAGGGTGCGGCGGTGAAGCAACGCGATCTGTTTGACGAGTTGCTCCACATGATCGCCTGCAAGGCGGCCATCAAGGCCGGTGATCGTTTGTCGTGGGATGAGATCGATGCGTTGCTGGAACATCGGCAACTCTGTCGGGACGCCCACCACTGCCCGCACGGACGCCCTACGGCGCTGATCTTTTCGCGCGAAGACCTGGACCGGAAATTCAAGCGGACTTGAGCTGGCTGGCGGCAATAGCGGGTTGAGCGATTGGCCCGCCGATGGTTACAATAGAAGGCTCAAAGATTTTGGTTCCACGGCGGATGGCCCGGCAGCTTGCCCATCGCATCTCGAGGGCGATTGGGCCCTAGGGTCCGTCCAATAGTACAGTTACACAAATTGAGGAGAACGTTCAGTGGCCAACGGCAATTTTTTGTTCACCAGCGAATCGGTCAGCATGGGGCACCCCGACAAACTGGCCGATCAGATTTCCGACGGTGTGTTGGACGCCATGCTGGCTCAGGACCCTCACAGTCGCGTCGCCTGTGAAACGTTGGTAACCACCGGATTGGCATTGTTGGCTGGTGAAATCACGTCCCGCGCCGTCGTGGACTTTCAAGAAATTGTTCGACGCGTCATTCGAGATACCGGCTATACCGATGACCAGATGGGAATTTGCGCGGACACCTGCTCCGTGTTAGTGGCTTTGGGCAAACAGAGCCCGGATATTGCTCAGGGTGTCAACGAAGGGGGCGAGAAGTCCATTGGTGCCGGCGATCAGGGTTTGATGTTCGGCTACGCCTGCGACGACACGCCGGAGTTGATGCCGTTACCGATTGTGCTGGCCCATCGGTTGCTGTTCCGCTTAACCGATGCGCGTGAGCAACGGCAGGTAGCCTGGCTTCGTCCCGACGCCAAGTCTCAAGTCACTGTAGAATTCGAAGGAGGCCGCCCTCATCGAATTCACACCGTGGTTATCTCCACGCAACATTGTGATACCGTCTCCCACAGCGATATTCGGGACTTCGTGATCGAGGAGATCATCCGCCCGCAATTGCCGGAAGAACTGGTCAAAGGTGACCCGATTTACCACATCAACCCAACGGGCCGGTTCGTCATCGGCGGACCGCACGGTGACTGCGGCTTGACCGGACGCAAGATTATTGTGGATACGTATGGCGGCTGGAGCCGACACGGCGGAGGCGCCTTTAGCGGGAAGGATGCGACCAAGGTCGATCGCAGCGCGGCCTATATGGCCCGGCACGTCGCCAAAAATATCGTGGCCGCCAAACTGGCGAACAAATGTGAAGTCCAATTGGCCTATGCCATCGGCGTCAGTGAACCGGTGAGCATTTACGTGGACACGCAAGGGACCGGCTTGGTTGAAGAAACGGTGCTCTGCGATCTGGTCCGCGATTCATTTGATTTGACACCCAAGGGGATCATCGAATACTTGCAACTTCGACGGCCGATTTTCCAAAAGACTGCTTGGGGTGGCCACTTCGGTCGTGCCGAACCGGAATTCACTTGGGAATCGACGCACCGCGCTGCCGAGTTAGCCGAACGGGCTGGGGCACTATCCGTCGCTTGATGGACCGCACCACCTTACCGGGAACCAAGGACTCAGGGCCGACCGACCGTGAACTTCAAACACCTTTTGGAAACGTTTGAAAATCAGTTTCCACAACGGGACTATCGGATTACCATCACTTGCCCTGAGTTTACTTCCGTTTGCCCAAAAACAGGGCAACCTGACTTTGGGGAGTTGCGGTTTGATTATGTTCCAGATCGGCTGTGCATTGAATTAAAAAGCTTGAAGATCTACTTGCAGCAGTTTCGCAACGAAGGCATTTTTTACGAGCATGTCACCAATTCGATTGC
>DAOLCX010000440.1:0-3502 GCA_035327685.1 Pirellulaceae bacterium
GCCCCCCTGTGAATTCAACGACTTGTCGGGCACACTAAACCATCATGACCGCCGTTTATCGCAATCAAGGAATCGACCTGCAGTACCCGGAGAACTGGGTCCTCAGTGAGGTCGAAGCATTGCCGGGCTCACCGCAATTGTTGATCGAAGCGCCAGACGGCTCCATGCTGACGCTGGTTTTCCGCGAGCGCGGGACGGACTGCAAACTCTTGGCCGACGAATTGGTCGAAATTATGGCTCAAGAATTTCCGGATTTGGAATCGATTGCGGCGGAGGAAGAACTGCAAGGTGTCACCGGTGCCGGTTTTGACTGCGAAGTCTTTTATCTCGACCTGCTGGTCTCCGCGTGGGTGCGGGTTTTTGCAGGTCGGAACCAGGTCATCGGCGTTCTGGCCCAAGCTGAAAGCCGCGATTTTGCTCGCCATCATCTGGTCTTTAAGGCCATCGTCGCCAGTGCATTGCGGTGACACGGAGTCGGTCGTTCGGCTTTCCGCAGGATCGCCCCAGCTGATTCGCTTCTGGTCAACCCTGAGGCAGGGCAACGCTTTACCGCCAGCGCGATTTGAGTGCGCTGAGGCCTGCCATCCACGACACCGTGTGATTCCCCAGCCAACTTCCCGCCGAGAGGACTATTTTGCCTATTGGAAACGAGCCGGTTGCCCACCGACCGGTAGCCTCATCGAGCACTCCCAGACAATCGATCCATTGGACGTCGCCGCGTCGGCTGAGGAATTCCAACTGATGACGCAATAACAACTGGCCGGGGCTGTAATGTGCCCAAGCGGGGAGATAGGAAATCTTGTAGGAAGTGAAGACGCCATGAATGATCGTTCCCAGGTCAAAAGCGATCGGCTCCCCGCCGACAGTCAGCCAATGCAATCGCAACCATCCTTGGCTGGCATGAAACGCGGCCCATTCGTCAAAGAAACATCGCGCGGATGGCGCGCTGGAAATGGAAGACCCATGTTGGCCTTTCCATCCTGTATGTTCGATCGCATACACTTGTTCCATGGCCGCAGCCATTGCTGATTTGGTCGAAACATCGACATCGACAAAGGCGACGTCGCCTTGCCGCTGGAGTTGCCGTTCGAGTTGGCCCTGTTTCTTGCGACGATTTCGAGACCAGTTGCCGACATAACTGTCCCAATCGACTGGCACGTCTATGCGACCGACCTGAAACCGGGGTTTGATCCAACAGCCGATGCGCGCCTCATTCCAATGGGCCACCATGGCCTTCACTTGCGGCTCGTCCAGCGGCAGCCAATCGAGCTGTGCGAACAGCATTCCCAATTCTCGCCACCCTTCGACAAAGGCAGAAGCGCATTCAGCCGTGTCCGCTTGGGGGTCCACCAACAGACAACCTCGTGGTGACCAGTCGTTGGCCAGCGTTTTCGCTGTCGGAGCCAGTACGGCGCGCCGCCGGGTGACCAAGGGAACACCGGCCACCAGTCGATCACCCTGCCACACCAGGACAGCGGCAAACGTTTGCGGATCGAAGAAATGACTGGCGAGCGATGCCAATGGTTCCGACTGATGCACGGGAAAATGAACTCCGGCCCGTGCGGCCAGGTCATTCCACGCCGAGCAGTGCAGATTCCATTCAGTCAATGACCGGATGATTTGAGTTCGGTACATGTGTTGGAGTCCTGGAAGTTTGCATCGATTGAACAATTAATTGTGAGGCCCGCTTGATCTGTCGCGCCGCGAGCCATGCCGAATGCTTCAAACGTGATTGCCATTGAGGTGCAACGATTCGCCAACGAAACAATGGAACGCGTTGGGTGCGCCACAGCCGTTTATAGGGCTCATCACCTCGCAGAAAATCGAAAACTCGTGCCCCGCGTTGGATCGCTGCTTCGATGGCTAAAGCATTGATCAAGTGCCCTGGCTGATAGGATTCGTAGCGCGAGTTCATCCCGCATTGGTACAATGACCATCGCTCTGTGGAGCAAAAGAACAGGCCGCACGCGATCGCGCGTCCTGCGACCGTCGCACCCAGCATGGCGGCTTCGCCTTTGGAAATCACAGCTTCCACGGCAGCACCGAGAAAGTGATCGAACTTTGGATCGGTAAAACAACCTGGTTGCCCCAGTTCATGACGACGGCGTTGGTGAAGCGCCACAAATCGCGGCCACCATGTATCAAGCTTTCTGACATCATCAATCCACTCCACCTGCACGCTTCCCTCGCTTACCTGCTGGGCTATTTTTTTGACCTTCCGGCGATGTGATTGATTGAGCTGCCGCAGATAAGTTGACCAGTCGCTGGGCAAATCGATCTGCCAGGCCCCTTCCTGTTCGGACTGAATCGCGCGCCAACCTGAATGTTGTAGTTCATCGATAAACGACCCGATCCAAGGGGCGTCGTTCCGCTGCCCGTCGCATTCGATCAAGTCAATCCCTCCGAACTGCTGGCGGAAATCTGCGCTGTGCAGCCAATTGGCAATTGTTCGCGTCACGGCATCCATCTCTCGCGGCGCCGCCAAGATGCCGACATAATCACTGGCCGCTTGGCCATCGCCGAGCAACCGCAAGGTTCGATTGGCGATGCCGGTGGATACGTAAAATGGGCCGATCCCCAGCAACTTCCCCGCGGAATCGCCGACGGAGCAGACGGCCAGTTGGCGACGCGGCTCAAACCGTCTGACATCGCTGCGCGAATAGGCTTCCCACCAGGCGCGGAGCCATCGCCAGTCGGCCATGAACGACGCCCCTGCCCACTCGCTCCAATGTTCGTGCAGTGGCTCTATCGTGTTCCAATCGGTATGTACGGTGACCTGCAAGTTCATGGTGTGGGTCGCGCGGTTTGAAAACGGGAACCTGGCCAACGCACAGCAGCGCGCCAAGTATCCCAACAGGTTCGGAGATACCGTGACATCGGCTGCTCAATCCAAACGGACGCGACAACCGACAAGCCGATGACCAGTGGTAAGCTCAACGCAAAACAGATCCAGGGATCCATTCCCCAGTGATTGAGGTGGTAAATCAGGACACAACCCAGATTGTTGTGCAACAGGTACAAGGAATATGAAATGGTGCTGATGTACAGCAATGGTCGCGTGCGCAACACCGGTATCTTTCCAAACGCCGCGCCCACCAGCAACACGGTCAACCCCACCGTCACCAGCGGGTTATGATCACGTTGGTCAATCGCGTGAAACACAGCGATGGCTGCAAACAAACATGATGCATTCCAGCGCCAATTAACTTGAGATCGCCGCAGCTCGTAGATCATCATCCCCACGGCAAACAGCGGCAGGTAGTCAATCAACAAACATTCTCCGATCCATGATGCAAAGGCAAACTCTGGCTCACCTGCCGGACCGGCAAACACATTGAGGAACGCGCGCATCACTGTGCAAACCGCCAGGTACCACAACAGCGTGCGGGCAGGATTGCGCATCGCACCGCCCGCGAACAGGATCGAAATGATCCCGTAGAACAGTACTTCAACTTGCAACGTCCAGGTCACCGGTTCCAGGCAGGCATAACCCAACAAACTG
>DAOLCX010000441.1:0-3500 GCA_035327685.1 Pirellulaceae bacterium
TGCGAGCAGCTTCGCGAACCGATTGCACGGCCGGCATCAAAAGCCCAACCATGATGCCGATTATGGCTATCACGACCAGCAACTCGATCAGCGTGAACCCTGCGTTCTTGTGTGCTTTCATGATCTGACCCCTCTGTGCCTATTGGCTAAATTATCGCTCAACTATCCCGGCAATTCAACAAAGTTTTGTTCACGAATCGCGGCGATGTGCTGAAGGCCAGGTCAAGTTTGGCAACGCAGTTAGCGCGACTGTCAATTGGTTGCTGACCTATTCATGGACATCGACGGCCCCTACATACGAATGAAAAGGGTTTACTTTCCCCGCATGGCATTTCGCAAACGTATTCCAGCACGCTGGGTCGCCAGCCCTAATTTTGGCGTCTGTTCCGCATCGCGCCGTTTCACCGCATGTTCCAATAACTCCAATTTTTCCAGCAGCAGGTTGGCTTTAGCTTCCTGATATGGCGTCCTTGTCTGCCCCCTTAGCCTGGTCCCCACAGCCAATTTGTGCATCCAGCTCTCGGTTACACCAACCCAATGCAGGGCAACCTCATAGTCACGCGACAGCGCTGCGGAAGCCAAAGCGGTTTCTGCTTGCCGCAACTCGCTCAACACATCCTCCGGCGGCGGATAATACAAAAAACAACCGGCAATACTAAACGCAACAAGACCTCCCAGACTCGAAATCCACAACAACCAGGAAGGCAGGTAAGGATCGTATCGACTGCGCGAAAACTCTCCTGCCGCCAGCCACGACTCCAGCCGTTCCTGCAACCGCAATAGACGGATCGCCAAGCCACCCAATCCACAGATCACTGCCGCCCGAAGGAACACGTACTCATAAACCTCGGACTTGGAAGCTAGTTGATACAAGGCCGCGCGACGCGGATTGGTCTCCGTCTCAGAAAATGGAAAGCAAAAGTCGTCAAACGCATGAGTATGACCCGCCGGGCTAACTCCGGCAGGAAACAAAGGCTTGTCCAATGTGTAAGCTAAACTGATCGTTACCGCGCAGAACATGGCGAGCCAAATCAATGAAGGTCGCCATCCATAGGTGACCACTAGCCAAACGATGGTCGCCAGGTTCAAACCGGCGCCCAGCACCAATAACGAAAACGCCGCTCCTGCCGAATTTCCATGCTCGAACATCCCGGCAACGAGCACCATCACCTGAATCGGCGATGAATAGGCCAAAATACTGACGGCACCCATGACTGCCGGTGCCAGGGGATCGTCCGCTTCGGCTGCGAATTGCAAACTCCCAAAGGGCAACACCAGACCTAACAGGGTCACGCCCAATAACCCGAACAGTACAAACACCATCGTCGGTCCAGTCATTTCCCGAGCGATGTACCAGATCATCGAAAGAATTCGTTTGTATCCAGGCGCCACCGGTGCGGGCTGCTCGCACTGCACTTCGTATAGCCCGAACAGCCAGTTCCAGGCAGTTCCGGCCACGGCGACGATCACCAGCGAACCCAAACAAAACAGGAGGATGACCCAGGGGTTGGAAAGCGTCAGGCCATACAGCACGGAAATCGGATTAAACAACGGCGCCGTCAATCCAAAAGCCAACATCGCCCCCGCCGAAACCCCTTGTCGCCGCATCTCCCTTAACACCGGCAACACACCCAGCGCACAGACCGGCAACAACATACCAATCAGCCAGGCTTGAGCCAGCGATCTCAACCCTCTCTCGCCAAACAACTTCTGCACATTGTCGCGGCGCATCACCTGCGCAAACACCGCCGCGATCAGGAAACCAATGAACAACGTAGGAACTGCGTGCAGCAAGTTGCCTGCAAATCGCAAATAGCTGGCCCAAAACAATTCACTCATAAAACGAGATTACTCCGCGAAGGACATTTGAGCATTGTCAACTGCATCGCCATCAGCATCTGCTGTTTGCTCCGTATGCAGCCGTTCATACTCTGCAACCACCTCAGCAAGTGTCGCCAACCAATCAACCCATCGCTGCCGGTCGTTCGCCCAGTGGGTGGCTGTGGGGGGTCCTAATCGTTGTGTCTCTTGACACCACTCGGACATCTGTTCAGCAGTGACGTGGACCTTCTGCCAATGCGGCTCCTCCAGATCACTGTCGATCGCTAACTCGGACAGCCAGCCTACGAGATCAATCAGTTCCTCCCACTGGGCGCTCGATAACCGTTCGCTTGCGGCAGGCATGATTTCATTGGCTGTTTCGTGAGCAAGTGCCGTCGACGACCCCAGTACCAGCCCACTTGAAACCAACTCGTTTAGTCGCTCGACCGCTGTAGGAAAATCCGGCGGCATGTTTTCCGGAATATCGTGTTCAGCCGCCACGTAAAATTGACCACCCTTCAAGCAGCCAACCGTGAGGACCGCAACTGCGAATAAAGGCGCCCATTTCCAGCGCGACCATAAATTCGTAAAGAACTGGCTGTGAAACAACTTACACTCTCGCTTTCTGCAGCATCTCACGCGGGAACAGGCACCTGTTCCAATACGGACTGAATCAATTCATCCGGATGTTCAAAATCGCCTGTAATTCGGACGCGCAGCACAGGTTTCGCCATGGCTTGGATATCATCGGGGGTGACGAAATCGCGGCCGTTCAATGCAGCCCAGGCCTGCGACAGTCGTTGCCAGATGATCAAGCCTCGCGGGCTGACACCCAGTTGCACCGTCGGATGCGCTCGGATCGCACGGGCCGCATCCACCAGATAGGCTCTCAACTTCGGGGCCACGTGCACGGTTTCCACGAATTGCTGAAGCTGAGCCAGATACTCTGGCGAAATCGCGCCCGCCACGGGTTCGGCATCACCGCCGGATCGGATATTGGCACCCAGTAAATCAATTTCGCTCTCCCGATCGGGATAGCCGATATGCAGTTTCATTGCAAATCGGTCAAGTTGGGCTTCCGGCAGTGGATAAGCGCCATGACTTTCCACTGGATTCTGCGTGGCAATCACGAAGAAACTGGGCGAAAGCGGCCGTGAGCGCCCATCAATGGTCACCTGGCGTTCAGCCATGGCCTCAAACAGCGCGCTTTGGGTGCGCGGCGTGGCCCGATTGATTTCATCGGCGAGAAGCACATCTGCGAAAACCGGGCCGGGCATGAATTCAAATTGCCGGTCCCGCTGATTAAAGACGTTGAACCCCGTCACATCGCTGGGGAGCAGATCCGGTGTACACTGAATCCGACCGAAGTGACCGCCGACTTGAGTCGCCAATCCCTTGGCCAACGTCGTTTTGCCCATGCCCGGAAGATCATCGAACAGCAAATGACCGCGGGCCAACAAACAAGCCAACACGCATTCGATCACATCTGCCTTGCCCAAAATTAATGCGTTCAAAGAACGCCGCAATTGTACGGCTACGTCGGTGACGGCTGTCTCGTCGCAGGCTCGGTCGCCTTCGCTGTGCGCAGACTTAATTTCATAGGCCATAAAATTCTCGATTTCCATTTGGCATCATGTTGTACTCGATCGCGACCGCGCCACTCGCCACCAGGTCTAGCC
>DAOLCX010000442.1:0-3495 GCA_035327685.1 Pirellulaceae bacterium
GTCGAAGTCGTCCGCCCGAGAAAACTGACACTCACTGCTGACTTCACTCCGCGCGGAGGGATCAGCTCGCAGATCGTCGTGAAGTATCCCGATCGCGAGGTCTGACATGCGATCCACCCCCAGCGTGTTGCTCAGCGGTTTCTCCGACGAGGTCTGCCGCAGCAAGGATGTCGATCTGCAGTTTGGCGTGGTGGCCGCTTGTGGATTGCGCTTTGTTTCCTTGCGGTTTCTGCGGATCGGTGAACAGGTCAAGAACATTATCGAACTGACAGATGCCGACGCCGACTTGACTGCGGAGCGGTTGGATCATTACGGCCTGGCTGTCTCTTCGATCGGTTCACCGCTGGGCAAAGTAAAATTACTGGATATTAACGACGGCAGCGAAAATCGGTTTTGCCCATTCGAGGAGTATTTGGAACGCGAGGTCGAGCGTTGTTGTGCGTTGGCGAAACGGTTTGGCACACGTCTGATTCGTGGATTCTCGTTTTACCACCCGCGCGGGACTTCTCCCGCGGACCATGTCTCGCTGGCGGCGGAACAGGTCCGCCGCATTGTCGAGCGCTGCGCTGATCACGACCTGTTGTATGGCCTGGAAGTGGAAGCAAACCTGGTCGGCCACAACGCCAACTTGTTGATCAGGATGGTGGAACTGGTTGATCATCCGTCGTTGGTTTTGATTTTCGACGGTGCCAATCTGGCGACTCAGAACTACTCGACCGACGAGATCATTGCTCAATGGCGGCAAATGGCGCCGCATGTCGGGTGGCTGCATGTCAAAGATTATGGCAGTGCGGCAGCCATGCCCGACTCCCCACGCGGTGCGTTTGTCGACGAAGAAGCTTTGCGTGGTTTCGTCCCAGCCGGGCGGGGAATGGCCGGGTATCGCCAGGTGTTTGCGGACATTGTCGAGCAGTGGCCGCGATGGGCAGCGCGGATGGAAGCGTTGCGTGTGCCAGGATTGTTTATTGACCTGGAGCCCCATTTGCTGGCTGGCGGACAATTCGGAGGTTACAGCAGTCCCGCTGGATTTGGCGTCGCGGTCCGCGAGTTCTGCGCAATGGCCGACTCCGTCGGCTTGCCGATT
Source organism: Pirellulaceae bacterium (assembly GCA_035327685.1). Lineage (GTDB taxonomy): Bacteria > Planctomycetota > Planctomycetia > Pirellulales > Pirellulaceae > BJ22. The sequence goes on from DAOLCX010000442.1 coordinate 1,085, forward strand.
CAACTTCGCGGTTTCTCTCCGACGAAGATGTAATACGGCGATCTCAAAAAGGGGACATACGGAATTTTGCCGCGACTCTCCGTGAGGTGTTTGGTTACAAAATGCCGCTGCAGATAGGGGAGATGGTCATGGGACGGGAATACATTGTCCGTGGCAAACCAGTTGGGCCACAGCGTTCTCGCAAACCATCCGTGTCGTCGATTGCCGTCCGCCGGGAATTTTCGCGACACATAGAAATCGACGACTCCAATCGTTCCGCCCGGTTTGAGTATCCGCAACGCATTGTCGATCGCAGCGAACCAATCGGGAATCATCGTTAACGAATAGGAAAATGTCACCACATCGGCTTCTCCTTCGTCGGGCGTAAATGCCGTCGCGTCCCCCTCGGTCGGGACGACGTTGGTCCAATGTTTGGCTTCGCAGCGCTGTTTGGCGACTTCTAACAGGCTCGTCGCCAAATCGACAACGTACACTTTTTTCAAGCGGTGGATCGCGTCGCCCAGGTTTTCCAAATTCGCCCCCGTACCACCTCCAAAATCAACCCACACGCCTTGTTCCGGACGGGGCAACAAACTCCACATCTGCTCGCGGCCATGCAGCAGCCGCTTGCGAAAAGCATCATAATCCGCCGCCTGCCCGCCATAAAAGCTCTCCATCCGTTCCGCGTGCGTTTTCCCGCGCACCCGCTTGATCAGCATGTGATAAAGAATGCGAACATCCGAAAACAATGCCATTCACTTCTCGCTTTTTCCGTACCCGATTCTTGCAAACAGACTCCAACAGCACTTCTACGATATCTCAATCGAACCCGCTGCAACAGGGAGAGGCTTACCGGAGTACATATCCATCTCAAGCGCAACATGGAATGGGAATGCACCAGCGAGGCGGTCGGGAGTCTTTTTCAGGTCGAAAGCAAACATGGGCATTCACAACTCGCAAACTCGGTTCGGCCTTATTTGCTCAATCTTTCTTCGACGTATCGCCGGACGGCTTCGCGAGTCGCGGGCGATTGCCAGACTTCGATGAAGCGTTTTTGCCATGTGATACGGTTCTGTTCGACTTGCCGCCAAATCGGATCGCGAATCTGTCGTTTGGTAAGCTGAAAAGCTGGAGGCGGGATCGCCGTCAGCTCGCGCAACCGTTGCAACCCAACTTCCATCATCGCTTCCTCCGATACGACTTCGTCGGCCAGTCCCACGGCGACGGCCTCGTCTCCCACAAATGTCGCTCCGACGTTCACGATTCGAGGAAACGCATCGCGGCGGGCGACAAATCGCATGATCTCAATGGCAGTCATCGGGAGTGGAACGCCGATTCGCATCTCCGGGATGCCAATTTTGGCATGCGGAGCTATCACACGGTAGTCGGCTGCATTTGCCAACATGCAACCGCCCGCAATCGCATGGCTATTGATGACCGCGACCAGCGGTTTGCCAAAGCGAAACGCCTGGCCAAATAGATTGTCTAACGCGTCCAAAAACGGCTCCACATATTCGTCGTCTTCGCGCAACCAACGTTTGAGATCGACACCGGCAGAAAATACGCGGTCGTTTCCAGTGAGCAAGACGCCCGCCGTATCGGAGTTCTCCAGATCGGACAGCACATACAAAAACTCGCGGCAAAACTCCAAGTCCATGGCATTGACTGGGCCATGCCGCATCCGCAACAAAGTCATTTCATCGATTCGATCGAGGTGAAACACTGGTCTGCTCTCATTTGCTGGTGTGCAGGTCAACCACCACGCGGCCGGCAACTCGACCGGCGCGTATGTTTTCCAACTCGGTGGGCAGGTCAGGCAAACCAATGAGCCGCGTGATGTCGGTAAGTCCAGTGAACTTCCAATCACTCGCCATACGTTGCCAAAGTTGGCGGCGCTCTGCATTGGTGACACCAGCCGAGTCAATTCCGGCCAGAACCACACCGCGCAAAATAAACGGATAGACCGTCATCGGCAATTCGGCACCGCCAACTAAACCGCACGCAGCCACACAGCCTCGCGGTCGCGTCTGGCGGAGTATCGTCGATAAGCAGAGACCGCCCACCGTATCGACGGCTCCACCCCATTTCACTGAAAGCATGGGTTTCGCCGAGGTGTCTTGCAACGCTTCACGACTAATTACCTCGTCGGCCCCATGCGAGATCAACCAATCGCGCCGATCGGGTTTGCCTGAACTGGCGACCACCTGATATCCCAAATGCCTGAGGAGTTTGACCGCGAAAATACCAACGCCCCCTGTCGCTCCAGAAACGACAATTGGGCCGCTGGAGGGAGTGACGCCGTGCGCCAAGAGGGCCTGACAACACTGGGCCGCGGTATATCCGGCAGTGCCGATGGCGGCCGCCTCAAACGCGCTCAGCCCGTCCGGCAAGGGTACCAGCCACTCGTCCGGAACCGCCGCATACTCGGCGAA
>DAOLCX010000443.1:0-3493 GCA_035327685.1 Pirellulaceae bacterium
AGACTGCTGGATGCGGGAGCCAGTCGCTTGGTGTGCGGGACTCGCGCTATTCGCGAACCGGAATGGTTTGCCGAGATGGCGGAACGGTACCCTGGCCGTCTCATGTTGGGCATCGACGCTCGCGCAGGTCGGGTAGCCGTCGAGGGTTGGACTCAAACCACTGGGTTGTCCGTCCAGGACCAGGTGAAACAAGTCGCGGCTTGGCCGTTGGCAGGCATCGTCTATACCGATATCGACCGCGACGGCATGCTTCAGGGCCCTGATGTGGATGGGCTGCGGCAACTGGTATCCGGCACTGCGCATCCGGTGATTGCATCGGGTGGGGTCAGTTCAATACAAGCCATCAGGCACTCATGAGTGCCGGGGCGGCAGGGTGTATCATTGGCAAGGCCTTATACGAGGGGCGCCTGACTTTGCCTGAGGTTTTGTCCCTGGCGACGGCTGTAGCCGCCGAACCATGACACGTAAATCAAGACAGTTGGCCGTAACGGCCCAAACTGAACCAGATCAACATTATTTACGAAAGGTGCAAGATGGGAAAAGTTGAGTCGATTCGAAATGTCGTGTTATGCGGACACGGTGGAACGGGTAAAACGACCATTGCCGACACGTTCTTGATGATGACGAACACCGTTTCTGGAAGTCACAGCGTCGATGACGGCACAAGTATCTGCGATTTTGATCCTGAAGAAAAGAAACACAAGTATTCGATCGAAGCCGCGTTGACCCAATTCACGTACGATGGCATCCAATTACAAGTTATTGACACTCCCGGCTATCCAGATTTCATTGGCCAGGCAATTGGGGCCATGCGCGCTGTGGAAACGGCTGTGATTGTGATCAATGCCCACGCGGGGATTCAGGTCAATACGCGGCGGGTGTTTAACGAGGCCGGCAAGGCCGGTTTGGGGCGGATCATCGTCCTCAACAAAATGGATGACGAGAACATCGATTTTCCTGGATTGGTTGAGTCGATTCGCGAAACGTTTGGGACTCAATGTGTATTGTTCAATGTGCCGCTCGGCAGCGGCCACCAGTTCCGCGGCGTCGCCAGTACGCTCAATGTTCCCAGCGACACGGCGGGCGCGTTGGTCGATCCCAATGAGATTCACGAACCGCTGTTAGAATCGATCGTGGAAGCCGACGACCAGGCAATGGAACGATATTTCGAAGGCCACTTGCCGTCGTCGGAAGAGTTGTCGCGGTTGATTGTGCGCGCGGTTGCCGGCGGTTCGCTCGTACCGATCTTATGTTGTTCATCCAAAACGAAAGTCGGATTGCCGGAGTTGTTGGATGGATTGAAGCAATGCGCTTTGTCACCATCCGATTTGCCTCGAACCGGATTGAAAAGCGGAGAGGAAGTAGCCATTGCACCCACTGCCGCAGGCCCCTTGTGCGCACAGGTCTTTCGCACTCGGATCGATCCTTTCGTGCAAAAATTGAGTTTCATTCGAGTATTGTCCGGGAAACTCAAACGCGATGATCAAGTCGTGGCTTCATCATCGCGCAAACCGATCAAACTGGGCGCTTTACTCCGTGTGCAAGGCGAACAGACCCAACCTTGCGAAGTTGCGGAGTCGGGAGACATTGTCGCGGTGGCCAAAATGGAAGAACTTCATACCGGTACCGTCCTGGGCGAAATCGAACTCCCCAAGATCGCGTTTCCCACGCCGATGGTCAGCTTGGCGGTCACTCCCAAAAGTCGGAACGACGAAACGAAACTCTCCGGCGCACTGCAGAAGATCGTCGAAGAAGATTCGACTTTTCACCTGGACCGCGATCCACAAACCAAGGAACTGGTGATGACCGGTATGAGCGAATTGCATTTGACTATTATCCGCGAACGATTGGTGCGACGTGACAAACTGGAAGTCGAGACCAAGGAACCGCGCATCGCGTTCCGCGAGACCATTCAAGCCAATGCGGAAGGGAGTTACCGGCACAAGAAACAGACCGGTGGCCGTGGCCAATTCGGCGAAGTCCACATTCGGATGTTCCCCTTGCCTCGTGGGACCAAAATCGAGGAATACGCCACCAAGGAAAGGTTCCACTCGATCAAGGATCACCATTATGATTCTCGGTCGAACTTCCTGTGGATCGATTCCGTCGTCGGTGGTGTGATCCCGGGCAATTTTATGCCCGCCATTGCCAAGGGCTTCGCAGAAAGGATTGAATCGGGAGTCATCGCGGGGTATCCCGTGCAAGACGTGTGCGTGGAGGTTCACTTCGGAAAGTACCACGATGTGGACAGCAGCGAGGCGGCCTTCAAGACGGCGGCACGCCAAGTGTTCCGCCAGGTGTTCGAAAAGGCGCGGCCCAGTTTGCTGGAGCCGATTGTGAAGATGGATATCACCGTCCCGGAAGCCAATGTCGGCGATGTCTATAGCGACATGTCAGGGCGCGGAGGACGAATCGCCGGAAGTGAATCGGCTGGCGGCAACTTTACCACCGTGCATGCCGTCGTTCCGCTCCGGGAAGTCACTACCTATGCGCGAGCCCTGTCGAGCATGACGGGCGGCATGGGAAGCTATACCATGGAGTTCAGCCATTACGACTTCATGCCTCCAAACGTACAACAAGACGTGATCTCGAAATCGAGCGTCAAACGGGACGAAGACGAGGAATAGGTTCTCGGCCACAAGCTCAACGACGACTCAACCGCGACTCCAGAACTTGCCCCGCAGCAACACCTGAACCGGTGATGGCAGTCACACTCAATTGAGGTGGCAGTCACACTGGAACGGCGTGCCAGTTGCAGTGCAATGGGGTGGCACTGGCCCATGAAGGCTCAACTACCAAATTTCTTCTTCCACTGTTCCCGTTCCTCGTCGGACATGGCCATGGATTCCCGTGGATCGGAAGGAACCGGATCAGGCCGCGCCGGTGTGTTGAATGTATGGCGCAGTGCATCCCACCATGGACCGGCATCGGCGAATTGTGCTCGACGACGACGGGCTGCCGTCTGTACGCGGTGATCGCTGCTGACGACCAGTACTTGTTTGGGCGCCGAATGATGTTGCAACAACACCTCAATCATCTCATCGGCGTTGTCAAAACCGGCCGCATACTTCACGACAAATTGGGCATTGGTTTCTCGATTGCCAGTCTCGCGGTCGCTCCCCGCCCGGGCGTCAAATACTAACGTGGTGTAAGGGTGCTGTTCGGCCGGCAACCACATCGACAACTGACCCATCATAGCGCTGCGGGCGCGGCTCAAATTCCCCGGGCCGCCCAAGTTTTTAGCCAGGCCGGTTTGGAACAGCAGATTGTAACCGTCGATAATGATGAATTGCTTGGCCATCAGGCAGGCTCGACCACTTGATACCCGCATCCGCGCACCGCCTCGTCGATCTGATCGGCAGAGATCGCGCCGCGTACCACAACTTCGCCGGTTTTCAATTCGATCGATACTTGCTCAACCATACCTGACTTACGTAAAGTCGTTTCCAGCCGGTGCACGCAGTTCTGGCAATGCATTCCGGCAACGCGGAAC
>DAOLCX010000444.1:0-3491 GCA_035327685.1 Pirellulaceae bacterium
ATCGATGCTAGCCCAGAAGGCCTAGCAGAGCCGTTTCGGCAATTTTCGAGTTTTGAAGAGCGGCGATCGGCAATTCTGAAGTTCGCGGGTCAATTGTTAAGACAGTTGCCCACGGATGTTCAGATGATTCATGCGATCAGTGGATTGAATGGGACCGGCCATCGTTGGATGAGCTATCCGCAACAGTTGCAGTTGGCCGTCGATTTAATGGAACTGATCGACGATGCCTGTCCGGGCACCGAATCGATGATCAGTTTTGACTCGCCTTGGGCAGAACGCCTCGCCTGGTCTGTGGGTGGAAATAGCCCGTTGGCCATTGCTGACACGTTATTGCGGCGTGGCCTCAATATCACTGCGTTTGGATTGGATATTCAACTTGACTATTGGCCCGCGGGCAGTTTGCCGCGCGATCCCCTGCAATGGTTGGAACTTGTAGACCTCTGGGCCCAACTGGGACTTCCTCTGATTATCAATCTTTGTGCACCAAGTCCGGCACCTGTCCGCGATGACACTTCGGGAGATATCGCTGGCCCTGTCCGCGGTTCCTTGTCTGACGATCAACTGATTCAACTCTTAGGCATTGTGTTGCCATTATTGGTAGCGCGTCCTGCTGTTTCAGGAATTTGTTGGAGCCACTTGCGAGATGGCGATGATCCCCGCTTTCCTCTTGCCGGGATGATGGACGAGCACAATCGGCCGAAGCGACTGTTTGAAGCTTGGCAACAATGGCGCGCGCTCGTCGGCGCACCGGCAAGCTAATTGGGAAACACGCCACGACGCGAAGGGGTCGGGAAACTTTTTCAGGTCAGGTGTGTGCCCGCAAAGTAAAATGGTTGAAAATTCGGGGTTCGTTTGGTGATTTCGATTACCCAGGCGCGTATTTTACAGCTTTTCAGTATTTAATAGGTGGTCAGACCCCTTAACAGACCTTGGGGCAGGGTTTGACAATCAACGCCGTAGTTCTACAATGAAGCGAAAGAGATCTTTGTTCAAATTTGAGCGTTTCCATGTGGTTTTCAAGCTTTTGCGGTCCCTTGGCGTTTATTCACAATATCGGCGTCAACGAGCTGATGTGGGTGGCCATCATTGCGTTATTGTTGTTTGGCAGTACTCGGTTGCCGAGTCTTATGCGAAACATGGGCCGCAGTATTAACGAGTTCAAAGCTGGCATGAAAGACCCCCCAGCGGCCGGCCATATCGACGAGAAAGCCGACGAGAGCTAGATGTTTCCCGGTGGCATTGGCACAGGCGAAATCTTAGTCATTCTGGTTTTGGCGGTAATCCTGTTTGGCCGGAATTTGCCGCAAGTAGCTCGCTCTCTTGGAAACTCTTATCAGCAGTTTCGCAAGGGCTTGAGCGAGGTGCAGCGTTCCATCAACGTGGATGACTCGCCAGGCTATCGAGGACCGACTTCAACTCCACGGCTCCCGACCTATCAGGACGAATTGGATCATGAGGGGCCACCTGCCCCCCGATTTGAAATCCCTCCCAGCGACAACGGCTCTGCTGACTCCGGCGCCAGCCATCCCTAACATATTCGTCGCGACGTTTGTATCGATTGTTCGGTTCAGAACGATCCCAGAATTCTCCATTTATTCAATCGTCAGACTCTCCTTAAAAGCTATAGTTCATGCGCTCATTGCGTTGAGTTGAGCGGCAACCAGTACAACGCATAAACAAGTCTTGAACTCAGGAAAGACGGGGAACGAGGAACCAACATGTCGGCACAAACGGTAAAGCAATCAACGGTCAAAGGCAAGCAATCGGTCAATGACTATGAGTCCCTGAAACAGCGCATCCATCAGAAGCTGATTGGCAAGCTTGATTTATCTCGCGTTGGCGACATTCCTCAAGATGTGCTTCGCCGAGAAATCCGGGTGGTCGTCGAGCATTTGTGTGACAGCGAACATAGTCTGATGAACCGGTTGGAGCGCGATCGGTTGATCGATGAAGTGTTGGATGAAACTTTTGGCCTAGGCCCGTTGGAATTGCTTCTGAAAGACCCAAAAATCAGCGACATCCTGATCAATGGGCCCAAACAAATTTATATCGAAAAAGGTGGGCGGCTTGAGCGCTCGCAAGTCGAGTTTCGCGACAATGCTCACTTATTGCAGATCATCGACCGGATTGTGTCAAAAGTCGGCAGGCGCGTCGATGAGACCTGCCCCATGGTCGATGCTCGGCTCGAAGATGGATCGCGCGTCAACGCCATTATTCCCCCGTTGGCCTTGGATGGCGCGGCCATGTCGATTCGCCGGTTTGGCTCCAACCCGCTGAAACTCGAGGACCTATTGAACTACAAAGCCTTTACACCAGAAATGGTCATGTTTTTGGAAGGGGCAATGAAAGCCCGACTGAACATCATCATTTCGGGAGGAACGGGTTCGGGCAAAACCACATTGCTGAACACCTTGTCCAGCTTCATTCCGAATCACGACCGGATTATCACCATTGAGGATGCCGCCGAACTGCAATTGCAGCAGGAACACGTGGTTCGCTTGGAGACGCGTCCGCCCAACATTGAAGGACGAGGTGAAATTCGGGCCACGGATTTGGTGCGCAACTGTTTGCGGATGCGGCCAGAACGAATCATTATCGGTGAATGCCGCGGACCGGAAACGCTGGATATGCTCCAGGCGATGAATACTGGACACGAAGGTTCGTTGACAACGACTCACGCCAATACGCCACGCGATTGCATCGCGCGGATGGAAACCATGATTATGATGGCCGGTTTCGAGTTGCCCATCAAAGCGATGCGCACTCAAATCGCCAGTGCGGTGAACTTAATCGTGCAGGCCAACCGGCTCCAAGGCGGTTTACGGAAAGTCACTCACATCACTGAAATTGTGGGTATGGAAAACGACACGATCGTGATGCAGGACATCTTTAAGTTTGTGCAAGAAGGGATTGACGAGAATGGCAAAGCCTACGGAAAGTTCCTCTGTACCGGCGTACGGCCTAAATGCATGGAACGATTGGAGTCGTGCGGTATTCGCCTCCCGTCAGCGATATTCCGTGAACGCGCCATGATGGAATGCTAACGCGTGCCCAGGCATCAATGACTAATCGGTGATCTAAGAACGAGACATTTTATGATGCTGTTCATCATCCTGTTTTGCGTCGGACTTTCTGTGGCCGGAATCATTTTTTCGGTCGCGACCTGGGCTTCTGGGAATGGCGACGCGAACCGACAACGCCTATTGCAATTGACGGGCAAGGCGCGGCGAAAAAAGGAGCCGGGAGACTCGGCGGTCGCGTCGTTAATTCGGGGCGACCTGTCGGAAAAAATCCACGCGATCGAACTCGCCTTAGGCCGATTTTGGAATATCCGCGCGTGGCTGGAACAGGCTGGAATGGCCCGAGTCAGTCCGAGCCGATTCATGGCAATTGTCGGCGGTCTGGCCATCGGCGGTTTAGTGATTCACTTGGCTTTGATACCGATCAAGGCGTTGGCTCCCCTAACGGCCTTGGTGATGGGTTTGATGCCC
>DAOLCX010000445.1:0-3490 GCA_035327685.1 Pirellulaceae bacterium
ATCCGAAACCAATGACCAGGTCGCGGGCGCCAAGTCGCGCATCAACCGGTCAAGCTCGATCCGATCCACTGGATCAAGTACGTCACTCGCCGCGACGCGCGACAATGCAGGGGCCAGACGTTGGCTCCATCGATCTCTCAGGTCCACCGTCCAACTGCTAAACCGGTCCAGTTGTTCTGGAGAGGTCAACCCTTGGGAACTGACCGCTTCCCAATCCGCGGTCAGGCGCCGATGGATGAACGTTTCAATTTCCACGGCCAATGCGGGCCAGGAGTCAGTCATTTCTCGGCGGAGGTCGTTGAGGCCTCGTCCGGATAGAATCAGCGAAAACCATTGCCGGCGCTGGTCAAGGCTCAGTTTTCGAAAAACCTCACCCCAAACCTGTTGGCGCCAGGACACTTCACCTGCTTCCGTAATCTCCACATCGATCGAACTCGTATTATCGCGCACCGAAACGCGAAGTGGGCCTTCCTGTGAACTTTCTAACCCCTCCGCACTGAGCGACTCTTGCTCTTCGTCCGCAAGTGTCGCGGCCACCAGGTCAGTTACCATCGGTTGGCGATCGAATCCCATCCATGCCCAATTGTCGGGATTGCCGGCTTCCCGCATCAGCACCAGTACCAACATCAACGCTGCGGTCAACAGCAGCAGACGCCACCGCGTTGCGCGGGCGAGATAATTGGGCGGCGAACTCCAGCGCTGACGCGTTGGGTCATCCTGAGCTTGAATCTCGATCGGTTTGGCGTCATCGCGGTTCATACGAGAATTGTACCATGCTTTGACCCAAGAAATCGGACTGATCCAGCGTTTATACCCTACGTTTTTGTGGGGCGTTCCGCTAGATTTTGGAAAGATGAAATGCGTGGAGCATTGTTCAGGCGCGGTGGTTTTTCCCAAAGTGAACGTCCAGCCTGACAACGCGATGGATCGAATTAAACACCCTCTTCGCCTGGTGAGTGGAATCGGGCGGGTAGAACGAGGGCCTGTCGGCTCAATATGATAGATTTCTTACAACATGCATGGCCCTACCTGATCGTGACTATTACGATCGTGATCGCTGGATTTGCTTCCGCACATGCTCTGTTGTACAAACGCGATCCGCGCGCCGCGATCGGATGGGTCGGCTACATTTGGTTTGTTCCGCTGTTTGGGAGTTTGATGTACTTATGGCTGGGGATCAATCGGATCAAACGGCTCGCCAAGTTATTGCGTTCCCAGCCGCATTTGCCTGATCCTCCTACCGCCGACTGCCAGATTGAAACGTTGAAGGTCCTGGATCAGTACCGGCATCTGGATTTGGTGCAACTGGCCCACGCTGGAAATCAGCTCGCGCGTCATCCTTTGTTGGGTGGCAATCAGATCGTACCGTTAGGCCGCGACGTGGCGTTGCCTGAGATGCTGCAAGCTATTGAGCGTGCAGAGCGATCCATCACCTTGTTGACGTATATTTTTGACAATGACGAATTGGGGCGAAAGTTTGTCGCTGCACTGGAAGGTGCGGTAGCGCGGGGAGTAGAAGTCCGTTTAATCGTGGACGATGTGGGAACCAAGTACCGACGGCCGTCGATTGTTCACGTCCTGCGGAAGACGCGGATTCCATTTGCCATTTTCATGCCACGGCTGGCACCGTATGCGTTTCCCTATGCCAACTTGAGAAACCACCGAAAGCTGATGGTGGTCGATGGAAAGCTCGCCTTCACGGGGGGAATGAACATCCGTCAGGGCCACATCGCCGAACTAAGCGATCCGCAGGCGATTGTCGATCTGCACTTTCGTGTGACGGGGCCGGTGGTAGCTCAGATGCAGCACGTGTTTGCCGAGGATTGGAATTTTTGCCGAGGCGAGCCGTTGAATGGCGAATTGTGGTTTCCGAAACTGACTGCCACGGGAGAGATGATGGCGCGGGCGATTCCGGATGGCCCAGACGAAGACCTGGACACCCTTCGGTTGATCATCATGGCAGGTTTGACTTGTGCCCGCCAATCAGTGCTGGTAGCGACGCCTTACTTTCTCCCCGACATGTCGCTGATCGCCGCGATCAATTTGGCCTCGCTCCGCGGCGTCCAAGTCGATATTCTGATTCCAGAACGAGGGAATTTGCGGTTGGTGCAATGGGCTTCGACCGCCATGTTGTGGCAAGTGGTCCAGCGCGGCGTGCGCATCTGGCTGACGCCTCCTCCGTTTGATCATACGAAACTGATGGTCGTCGATCGGGTGTGGACGCTGTTGGGGTCAACCAATTGGGACCCGCGCAGCCTGCGATTGAACTTTGAGATGAACATTGAGTGTTACCATGAGGCGTTGGGTGAGTCGGCGGCCGCGATGCTGGAGCACAAAATCAGTCAATCGCGGCAAGTCACTTTGGAAGAACTGGACGGTCGAAGTTTGATCAGGCGTCTGCGCGACGGGGCAGCACGGTTGTTCTCGCCGTATTTGTAAAGGATTGGGTGTGCAGGAGATACTCGCCATATTGATCGGACTGTTCGGCGGGTTAGCTCTGTTCCTGTATGGCGTCGGCAAGATGTCGGATTCTTTGCAAGCCGCCGCTGGAGACCGCATTCGGCAACTGTTGTCGCGATTTACTACGCATCCTGTGGCGGGCGTCGTGACCGGGGCAGTTGTAACTGCCCTGATTCAATCTTCCTCGCTGACCACGGTGTTGATCGTGGGCTTCGTGTCGGCGGGGCTGGTGACATTGCGCCAAGCCGCCAGTGTGATTATGGGTGCCAACCTGGGAACCACGATCACGATCCATATCGCGGCCTTCAAAATCACCGACTCGGCGTGGCTGTTGATCGGTGCGGGGTTTTTGCTGATGGCGATCAGTCGGCGCGATGTCATCAGGCAACTGGGATCGGTGACGTTGGGTTTGGGGTTGTTGTTTTTGGCATTGAATCAGATGTCGTTGGCGACGTACCCGTTGCGCGACGATCCCAATTTTGTGCAGTGGATGAAGCAAGTGGAGTTTCCTCCCTTGGGCATTTTATTGGGGGCTGTATTCACAGCAGCTGTTCAGAGTTCATCGGCCACGTCGGGGTTGGTGATAGCGCTGGTTGATGAAAATGCTATGAGATTGCCGGCGGCTGTGGCCATCATTTTGGGAGCAAACCTGGGAACTTGCATCACTGCTTTGTTGGCTTCATGGGGGCGCCAACCGGTAGCCCGGCAAGCGGCAATGATCCATGTGCTGTTCAATGTTTTTGGCGTGTTGTTTTGGGTTTTGCTGCTGCCGCAATTAACATGGGCGGTCGAGCATTTGGCTACCAGCGCACCACGGCAAGTTGCGGTGGCCCATACGTTGTTCAACGGCGTCAGCACCCTGTTGTTGCTCGGCTTCATCGGGCCGCTGACTCACCTGGCTGAACGATTAGTACCAGAGCGACGCCACGAAGTATTGGCCGAACGAGTTCCCAGGTTCCTGGACAGGGAACTGGTGGACAATCCGACATTGGGGTTGGATCGAGCTCGAATGGAATTGGGACACATCGGC
>DAOLCX010000446.1:0-3486 GCA_035327685.1 Pirellulaceae bacterium
AAAATTACCGACGTATCCAACCCACCGGAGTAGGCCAGCACACAGCGCTCACGAGTCATCTTTTGCGGGTTCTCCCAAACATGTTAAACTGGCGACACACAGGGCTATCTTGTGAGACGAGCCGACATCAACCATGAATCGCCACGAATTCCAACTAGCAGCTCGTTCGTTTCGCGCCGGTCGGCTCTCGTTGTCAGAGTTTACCGAAAAAGTGTTCTCGCACAAAGCGGATGACCTGCCACAGAATTTGACTTCATCGGATGAGTCAGACAAGTCCGACCTGCCAGACGGGCCGACCGGATCCGCCAGCACTTCACCAATAACAATTCCGCACCGTCCGGCGGATGCCCACAAAGGACTTTGCGGACATGTGCTGGTTGTGGGCGGGTCGCATGAAATGCCAGGCGCGGCGGCCCTCACCGGTTTGGCCGCGCTCCGCGGTGGCGCCGGGTTGGTGACGGTCGCCAGCAGTACATCGGCGCGTGCCGTAGTCGCGGCGGCTTCTCCCTGCTTGATGACGGTCGATCTGGGAGAGTTGAACGCCAGCGCCGATGCCACGACCGCGCGCGACCGGTTGCAACCGGCGTTGTCGCGCGCCACGGTCATCGGCCTGGGGCCTGGCCTGGGGTTGTCGGATACCACCCAACAACTGACGGTATGGCTCTACGAAACTTCACCGCTCCCCATCGTGGTCGATGCCGATTCGATCAACCACCTCGCATCTTCAAGGACTAACTTGTCAGCCCATGCGGGACCGCGAATCTTGACGCCACATGTGGGCGAACTCCGCCGCCTGACTGGATCGGCTCAGAGTCCGTCCAAGGATCTGAACAGCCGCGACAATCAAATCCAGTTCGCGCGCCAGTTGGCAAGTTCTTGCAATATCGTCTTGGTCCTCAAGGGAGCGCGAACGTTCGTGACCGATGGGCAGCGCGAATATTTTAACACGACGGGCTGTTCGGGTCTGGCCACGGCGGGTACGGGCGATGTGTTGACAGGCCTCATAGCTGCTCTGATCGGGCAAGGGCTGTCTCCTTTTGAAGCCGCGACCACCGGGTGCGCACTGCATGGCCTGGCTGGCGAACTGGCACAACAACAATATGGCACCTGGTCGATGATTGCCACCGATGTGATTCAGAATCTGGGACCAGCTTTCCAACAACTTGCGAGGACCACGGAATGAGAAAAGGGTGGCTGCGTCATGCGCGGTTGCCGGCCGCAGTGTTGGGGCTATTGATGGTCATCGGCTGTCAACCAACCACGCCGGGAAAGAGTGAGTCGTCCCCTTCGTTCTCTGACGGTTTCGATGGAGCGGCGATTCTCGCCAAAGCCCGCGAAGCCTATGCGCGAGCGGCGGATTACCGCGATCAGGCCAAAGTGTATTTGAGTTATCGTTTGGCCGGCCAACTGATCCAGGAACAACAACCTTGGTCCACGATTTGGTCGCGAACTCGCGGCATGAGAGCGAATTGGTTCAACGCCGAATTGCAATACGATGGCGAGCGATTGCGGTGTTACGTCTATCACATCGAAACGGAAAACCTCGGTCAGCAATGCTTGATGGTTCCCGCCCAGCAGGGATTGCCATTGGGACGGTTGTTTGCCGATGCCCTGGCCGCCTATTTTGCTGGGGGACGGGCCGAGATGCCCTTGGATCCGAGAACATTGCCCCGTTCGGGCGCCTTGATCACCCCCGTCATCGGTTGGTTGACCGGAGATCAACCATGGGAACTCTTGACGCATCCGGATCGGATTGCGCGACTGGCCGACGGCCTGGTCGAGGATCGCGCTTGCTTTCATATTCAAGTCTGGAAAAGCGGTTTGCAGTCCGAGTTGTGGATCGACTGCCAGGATGGTTTGGTGCGTCAAATGACACTTCCAAACGAGTTTCTGGAACCGGCGGTGCGCGATTCGAAGGAAGTCGATCAAGTTCAGTTTTTTGCAAGGTTTCACCAGGCTTCGTGCCAGCCGATCCCGCCCCATGAGTCGTTTGCGATCACCGTTCCTCAACATGCGCGTCTGGTTCAGCAATTCATCAGCCTTCCCGAACCGTTCCCTTGTCAGAAGTTGGGGCAACCACTTCCCGCATTGAACTTGCTTGGACTCCAGGGCGGCGCTTTTCAGCCCGCACAACGGGTGGGAAAACTGTCGGTCATGATGTGGGTCGCTGACGAGTCGCCTGCAGAAATTGTCAAACACCTCAAGATGATCGAGGATTATCGGCAGTCCCCTGAGTCGCTCGCCATCGACTTTGTATTTGCGGAAGATGGACTGGCTGGGGCGAGTCATCGCCATGCGCTGGCGACAGAATGGCGCGACTCGGCCCTACGCTCACAAGTTGCCGCGCACGTGTGGTTTGATGCGGGTGCCGAAGCCGCCCGCTTAATGGAGTTCTCTGGGCTGCCGGCGTTTATTGTGGTGGCCCCCGATTCGACGATTCAGTATGCCGGTCGTTTCGACGATTTGCGGTGGGCAGAAAAGCTGACGGCGGCGATTCAACGAATCGAAAATGGAGAACAACTGGCGGATGAAATGTGGCAAGACTATCAGGATTTTATTGATCGGTTCCATCGCAAGCTTCAATTGGTGAGTGCGGAAAACGGGCAGGGCATCACGCCGCGTACGACCGCGGATTCGACTCCCGTTCGAAGACTCTGGAGCTTGACCGAGTTAGCCCGTCCTGGAAATATTCAACCCCATCTGCTGGCTCCTGACCGTGAATTGCTGGTCTTCGACGGTTGGCGAACACTGGTTCGAGTCAGTTGCGAGGGCGAAATACTGGGCCGGGTTTCGCCGGAAATACCAATCGGCGAAGCAGCCTCAGTTTTGCGGCAAGTCGTGGCGAACGGGAAACCTTGTTACGCGCTGTTCGCCGTAGGGGGCCGCGCAGTGTTCATCGTGGACGAAAATTGGCGGCGCGTCGCGAGCATCCAATCCGATCCAGCCTCTCCGGACCGCGTCATTGATTGCCAGTTCGTTCAGGAACGATCGCTCGATCAATGGGAACTGTGGGTGGCCTTTCAAAACGAAGGGCTGGTTCGGTTTGAACTCAGCGGACAGAGAATCGTCGGCATCGACTCCGCACCAGTTGAGTCGTTGGCGGCCCGCGGCGCGTCTGTCGGGGCAATTGTTCGCGGGAACCCGATCTTCAGCACTAGCGATGATCTGGGCGCGGCAATTCGGCGTTCCCTGTCATCTCCGGCCGGACCATTTCAACGAGTGTTTTGCAGTTCGTTTTCGGAGCCGACGTCGCCTGGGAACGAGCCGTATTGGGCGACTCGATCTGATGCAACGGGCGGTTGGCAATTGGTGATATGGCAACAAGGTGCCGAACGGAGCGTTATCGAAATCGGCAGCCAGGTGTTTGATACGACTCTGGAACCTTTTGCGGCCGGCCCAGCCAGTGGCGGGGTGGCACTCGCTGATGGCCTGGGAAATATCCACGTCTTGCGAGAAAACGGGGAATCTTGGGCGTCTGTGGCGGTC
>DAOLCX010000447.1:0-3481 GCA_035327685.1 Pirellulaceae bacterium
AAGCGGTGCGGCGGTCGGCAGCGACAGCGAAGCCGGTTGACGTTGAACCGTTGCGCGGTGAGATTGGGATGGGATAGGGCGCGCTAACAATATCATTCACTTTTTGGCGCCGCGAGCTGGTCATCGACGGTGGTGAAACGGAATCGCGGGGGCGTCATAGGGCCATTGCGTGAAACTACACTTTATTGACATCGCGATTATTGTCGCTTATCTCATTGCCGTCGTGGCGATCGGGTTCGCGATCAAGCGCTGGGCCACGCAAAAGCTGGAATCGTATTTTCTCGCCAACCGCAGTATGCCGTGGTGGATGCTGGGGCTGGCCGGTTGCTCCAGCTACATCGACATCGGCGGCACCATGGCCATGGTGGGGCTGATGTTCTACATGGGCCTGAAGTCCGTCTGGGTCACGCATTTGTTCTGGGGCTGGTTCATCATCTGCTTTTACATGGCGTTCCAGGCCAAGTGGATTCGTCGGTCGGGCGTGATGACCTTTGCCGAGTGGAACCGCACCCGTTTTGGCGATGGCAAAGACGCCGAGGCGGCGCGGATTGCCGCGGCTGTGTTCCTGTTGGTATTGATGGTTTGCAACCTGGCGTTCATCGCGGTCGGTATTGGCAAGTTCGCCGAGGAGTTTTTGCCGTTGGATCGCTGGCTTGCCACGTTGATCGTTTTTGCGGCAGCAGGTTGCTATGTCACGCTGGGCGGGTTCTTTGGCGTCATTCTGACCGACATACTGCAAACGCTGCTGATCGCCGTCGGCGCGGTCATGTTGACCGTCCTTGTCTTCACGACGACCGATCCGGCGTCGCTCGTCGCGGAGCGGCCGGCCGATTGGACCTCCATGGCGTTGAGTTGGACCATGTGGGACGGTTTTGCCGAGTCGGCACCGACGTCGTACCAGCATTTTCAATGGCTGGGCCCGCTGCTGCTTGCCGGTTCGTTCTGGTTGGTTTTTCGCGTGGCCGCGGGCCCCAATGTGTGGGACTTTCAGTTTTTTTTGACCGCGCGAAGTTCCCGCGATGCCGCGCTGGCGGGAGGCGTATGGACTGTGGGCTACACCATGCGCTGGGTTCTGGGCGCGGCGTTCCTGGTGTTAGGCCTGCACTACTTTGGAGAAGCAGCGGGCGCGGACGCGGAAAAGATCATGCCGATGGTCTTGAATGCGCTGCCGGTCGGTCTCAGCGGACTATTTATCGCCGTATTGCTGGCGGCGCTGATGTCCACGCTCGACGCCATGATCAATGTGACCAGCAGTGTGGTGGTGAACGATTTTCTCAAACGGTATTTTGCCCGCGCGGTGACGGAACGCTGGCTCGTTCGCGCCGGGCAATTGGCCTCGCTCGCGGCGTTGGGGCTGGGGTTCGCGTTCAGTCTGCTGGTCGAGAACATCATCACGATTTGGGAGACAATGGTCCACGTGGTGGTGACGATGGTGTTGGTTCCAGCGACACTCCGCTGGCACTGGTGGCGTTTCGGCCCCATGGCGTTTGTCGCCGGGATGATCGGATCTGCCGTTTTGTTGGGAGCTCGCGTGCTGTTTTTCGGCGACTTGCCGTCGCACCTGTCGCTGCCGATCGACACGTTTAATTGCCTGGTCGTCACGTTAGTTGCCGGTTGGTTGGCGCGCCCCGCGTCAACCGAAGTGCTAGTGGATTTTTATGCGCGGGTCCGGCCCTTTGGTTTTTGGGGCCCGATCAGGAAAGAAGCCATCCGCCGCGGGCGAGTTTCGGCAGATAACCGCGAACCGTGGTTTGATATGCTCAACGGCGGTCTCACCGTTGTGTTGCAATTCTCTTTGGCCCTCATCCCTATCTACACAATGTTTCGCCTTTGGAATGCCGCGCTCCTGTGGTTCGGCGTCGCGGCCGCGGTCGGGCTGGTCTTGTATTTCACTTGGTTTTGCACTTTGCCAGGCTGGGACGAAGACTTGGAACCATAAACCGTACGGCGTATAGAACGGGCGGGTTTGCCAATGCAATCCGCCCTACCGGCCATGCAATATTCCATTCCAACAGAATCAGACCTAAAAACCGCTTTGGCGTGGCTGCGCCGTGTGGCATTGAAGATCATCAAGCCCGGCATGGACAGTCGGCAGGTCATCGCCCGCTTCGAGGCCGAGCGGCAGGCATTGGCGATGATGTCGAAGTCAGGCCCATCCCGTTGAACGAAGGCGAATGCCAGTTCGTGAAGGACCTACGTGATTTCCACAATGCCAACACGGAGTTCTTTCAAACCCGCGAGCTGTATTTACTGCGCAACATGAGCCGCGGCCGCGGACTAGGTTTTTTCGAAGCGGGCAATTTTCATCCGGACTTTATCCTTTGGCTCCTTTCAGAAAGTCGTCAATACGTCACCTTTGTCGACCCCAAAGGCATTCGCAACTTGGAGGGGCTCGGCGATCCGAAGATTCAATTCTGCCGCAGGATCAAGGAACTGGAAGCCCGCCTCGGCGATCCCAACGTAGTCCTGAACTCATTTATCATCTCGAACACGCCCTATCAACAGGTCCGCTGGTGGACCAAAGAACTGTCCAAAGACGAGTTCACCAAGGCGCATGTTCTGTTTCAGCAGGAAGACTGCGCCACGTACATCAATCACATGCTAACCACGACAGTGAGCAATTAGCAAGCACCGTGGAGACCCCGTTGGACGCGTCCTTTCGCGCGAGATTGTGAACGACCAAGTCGCGGTAACATTCCACTTAAGCGTCCCTGAAAAATCGGCCGTACGCAACGAAACGGTCTTACCGAACTTCAAGAGTTGTACCGATCAACTTTCCGACTGGGGGTGAATTGATTGTCCCCGTTGTGAGCGCTACAATGCACTTTTTTGAAAGGAATACTCCTCCATCTTATCAATGACGACCAATGGTTTCTCGAGGAGGCAGGCATCGAGATTGGAAATAGGGCAACACAACGAAGTGGCGACGCAACGATGGTTAACGATGACCACTAACGATGGCGAAAAGAAACGAACACGACGAGACGCAGTCGGCGGCGCCACCCAGACGGATAGCATACTGCGGATTACTGGTCCGGCGACAATCCGTAGTCCAGGCCGTTAGAAGCATCAGTGACATCATGCGGTGCGGCCACTGCGCCGGTGCGATGAAATCGGCGCCCGAACAAATCTGGATTCACTTCTGATCGTCCAAGCATGAACGCCCGATCCAACGAGATGTGTAGAGTTCATCACCTGGTTCATGGTTAAGACGTATGGCGCGCCCAAAAATTCATCTCATTTGTAACGCCCACCTCGATCCGGTCTGGCAGTGGAGGTGGGAGGAAGGGTGCGCGGAAGCGCTCTCGACCTTTGCCACGGCGGTCGAACTGTTGGACGAACACGATCAACTCGTGTTCAACCACAACGAGGCGGTCCTTTACCGTTGGGTTGAGCAGTCCGACCCAGATCTGTTTTCGCGGATTCGGGAGTTGGTCGCAGCCGGGCGATGGTCGATCAGCGGCGGGGGGTATTTGCAACC
>DAOLCX010000448.1:0-3477 GCA_035327685.1 Pirellulaceae bacterium
GCGGCGCGGCGGTGAAGGCCGACGGCTACGGCCCCGGCGCGGGCGGGATCAGCTTCGACAATGTCCGCGCCGCTCCGCTGAGGGCATCTCAGTACCGGCAATGTCACGTTCGCATAGTCACTCCATTGGGCACTGGTTCCAGGCAATTGGTGCCACTGCGGCGCCAAGTCGTTTACGGCGTCCTGCTCTAAAAAGGGGAGGACATTAAACACCCAACTTCCGGGCTGCCCCAATCCTCCCGGGACTGATCCCTGAATTCCCAGCCAGCGCAAGCCCCAACCGTTCGAGGGGAAGTGTCGGTGAGCCGATTCATAATTAAGGCTCGCCAACGCTCCCTGTCGCAGATTGTTCAAACACTGAGTTTGGCGCGCGGCCCTTCGCGTCGATTGGACGGCTGGCAACAACAATCCCGCGAGAATCGAAATCACGCCCATGACAACGAGCAACTCGATCAGCGTGAAGCCGTTGCGGTGGTTTGCAACTTTGAACATTTTGGATTTCATCCAATGAGCGTTCTCATTCATATGGCATACCCTGATCGGTTTAGAGCATGCTGCAATTTAACAACAGATAGAGCAACACAAGACAGCGCCGCCACGCTGCCGAAAGTCCACGGGTTGACAACAGGTCCCCCAGAATCAATGGAAAAACACCCGCACGAAATCTCAAGACCTCGCCACCACGCCGACGCCTGCACGAATGCAAAAAAGGCAAACAGGCCCCCTGCAATCATCAAGAACCATTGTCGAGCGAGATTCAACACGATACAACATCCCACAACCAAGTTGACTGCGGGCAACGACACTGCCACCGCTGTAGCCCACACCCCCGCGACCAACTCATAACGCAGAATCGTCTGCAAAAATGCGTATGGATTTTTCCAATGGGCCAGACCACTTACAATTAAGACCGCCCCACAACACAACGAAACCACGCGCAGTAACGAACGCAATGGAACCTCAAACCGTCGCTTCTGGTCAACGCGATTCATCGTCTGGCCTCTCAGATAACGATCGCAGCTTCCAGTCCGCGTAGCCGCCGGTGTACACCCATAAATTTTGAAAACCTTCTACCGCCAGTCTTCGCGATATCGAATGCCCAAACGGACAATTGTCAGATCCACAAAACGCAATCAACGCGGCCTTCTTGTCAATGTCACGCATAATCGCGCGGCGTTCACTACTGGAAGTCACCCATGGGCATGAAATGGCGCCAGGAATACTGCCAAGTTGAAACTCCAGGTAGGTCCGCGTATCGATCAGCCTGGCATTCGGCTCGCGGGCAAGGATTTCACTCACTTCGGACCATGAGTTCAGCTCGGGTACGTCAACGGGTATTAGCCGAGATTGAACGGACCTGATTTCGTCAGGATTCCACAACATCCCATCAGGCATGACAACGTGTCGGGCCACGATCGCTAACACGCAGGTGATACCGGCCGCATAGACCGCATGTTTTCTGTCATTTGTCCCGCGCAAAACCGACCTTCCAACCCCGGAATTGAGAAGTATCAATATGCTCGCCACTCCCAGCAACGGTAACAACACATCAAACATCATGGAGGCGACGAATGGCTCCGCCAACGATGGATGATCACGCGAGACAATGATTCCAGTTCCATTCCAAATCGACTCGAGATGAGCCACCGGCACGGCCACCGGATTTCCGGGCAAGTCGCAGATCCACGCACCGTTGCGATCAATTCCCAAAAACAGAATCCAATGGTTGTAATCGCTCCCTGGCCCAAATGATGTGGTGTGTACGATAACCGGATCGTCAATATAACGCAGCGTGTTCAGGCTCATCCCAGACAGGGCAATTGTTTTTCCACCTTGGGCATGGAGCAAACGTCGTAACTGACTTGCCGAGGAGCCTTCGTAACCGGAAAAATTCTCTGGCTCCAACCATTCCGCTAAAGGGGGTATTTCCAGCTCAAGCGTGCGTAATGCGGCCTGTGCACACAGCAACCCACACAACGGTCCAGTGGGGAGATATCGTTCCTGCCAACTCGTGTTGGCCCCCGCCGTGTCCGGAGCAGTCGAAGAATCTTGAAGGCCGTGGCAATGCAGGCCATAGGACGACATCATGACGACCGCGAACAACAAGACACGTTGTATGGAGCCATCTCGTACCTGTGGAAAGAGCGAGCACATTTTTTTCAAAGTTCTCTCTCCATATACTTCCGCTTCATTCGCTGGGAGACCCATCCTTGGACACCAGCAATTGCCATATTCACATGATTCTCATCGGCATTATCCGGCACTGCGAAGTCGAACGTACAGAAATAGCGCCAGCACTAACAAAACGAAGCCCGTCACCAACAAAAGGGCGCTACCCGAACTGCCAAACAAACGGAAACCACCAGGACTTCCTTCAATATCGGGAGAAACGCTGGCCTCGATTCGACCCTTGCGCCATACGCACTGAACCGGCATGTCGTTTACTATGACTACCTGTTCTTCAGCGGGAGGCACTTCCAATCGAAAATCGCGAGCTCTTATCCCCGCATTGAGCGTGATCTCCTCGATCTTGACGCGCTGCAAAACACGCAGCGTTCGATCAGTCGATTTAGTGAAAAACAAGGTCTCCCAGGCAACCGGAAGTAGTTGATCGCCTCGCCTTTCGTGAACAATGTCTCGAAACTCAAACAGCACGGAATCTAACTTTTCAAACTCAGAACCACGCTGACCGATGACTTTGCCCTGATGAATATCCCCTGGGCCCCTTTTGAGAAATATCTGTAAAGGCAAACCCTTTTCGGCATCGAACACGACTCTAAAATCTCCGTGAGGGGTCTTTGAGGAAACCTCGATTTGTCCGTCCTGTCGCTTTGAACTCGGGTTGTGCTTCAACATCACCTCGGGCAAACTGAGTCCGATATGTGGATCGACGATGCCAAACAGCGGCGCGCATTCGAAAACCGGGCCCTGATAAAAAAAGACCGGGTCGCTCGCGCGGCGATAAGTTCCCGTCACATTTTGGGGATTTGTTTCATCTGGCTTTCGTTGAATCTTCACGTTTTGATCGTTGGCGAGCACTTCAATCACAAACTCACGGTTCCCCACGCGCGCATGGGATGAAATATGCCACCAATCTTTTGAACGCTTTATTCTTGATGTGATCTCCTCGTCGCGCCCAACAGGCTCAATTACGACTTTATGGATAGTGACGGACATATTCTGTCTTGACGAATGCGCTATCGAATTCTGCCAGTCAGAAAGAAGTTGCTTTGCCGCGTCATCCGCATGACCACTCGCAGGAATCGCGAGCAGTGCTATCCCAATCAAGAAAATCGAAACACTCAAATACCGGTACCTCATTACTACGATCCCCCTCCAGGTCCACCAGGTATGAAGTTGCACGGACCCGGCTCGACATAAGCGTCGTACCTGTCGTCTCCACATGTGGAAAGAGTGCACGTCTGATCTCCCTGCTGATCAT
This sequence comes from Pirellulaceae bacterium, assembly GCA_035327685.1. GTDB lineage: Bacteria > Planctomycetota > Planctomycetia > Pirellulales > Pirellulaceae > BJ22. Next base: position 3,442 of record DAOLCX010000448.1, read on the forward strand.
GACATCGTATGATCAGGTCCGCAAAGTTCGGCGTGA
>DAOLCX010000449.1:0-3476 GCA_035327685.1 Pirellulaceae bacterium
AATACTCCTCCAAACCGGAATGAATCACCGCATAAAACACTCCGACCAGAATAAACTTGACCGGCGTCGCTAAACCCATACTGTGGAGCTTTTCCAAAATCGACTGTTGCAAACGATCCCCCACCGCCGTATCTCGAATCAGCCATTCATAGACACCCATCAGCAGCAAAACGACCAGCAGTCCAAACACAACTCCTCGGCCCACACCCACGCCTCGAAATTTGACTCGCCACATATCGGCGCCGGCCCACATCCAAATAGCGAACACTGGCAAGGCAAACTGGCAGCCCTTTAACAACGCATACGCTGACTGTTGCAAAGCTGCATGGGTTCCGTGCAGCGCCACGAAATACAACCAAGTCACGGCAGTCGGCAGGATCAATGCCACAATCAGCACCCGCCAGGCGAGTCGGGGCCACTCGGTGGAAAGTCTGTGGGTTGCCATAGGCTGTCGTTTAGCATCCGAATGAAGTTGCGTGGCCGGTCACAGCCATGAAAGTTTGAACCAGACGATGTGATCTTGCATTCCATCAACGGTTGCAAATCGGCTTGAACCGTCCGTCATCCAACTCAAGTCAACAACCAAGTCTCAAGCAGTACCACCAGTTTCTCGATTTTTTGTAACCGTTCACGGTATGGATGTCCAGGCTTGGTTCTTGGAGTTGATTGAGGTTGCGATTCATGAAACAAAGCTGATTTCGAATCTCAAGCCGACGCAAACTTTACGACCCCCGCCCTGGCTCGATTTGTTCTCTTAAAACCTTTCCGAACCTGCCAGTTATCGAGAAAACTGGAAATGCCCAAGATTTCATGTCATGTGCGTGGAGCATTCCTTGTCCTAGTTGGACAGAGGATGGCAACCGGAGTGATGGACTAGTGATTTGCAGGAACCCGTTTTAGAGGTAACCAATGTCTGCGTGGACTAAATCCCTCACGATGGTCGGTGTTTCGATGGCCGCAGTGTGCCTTCCCGCCATTTTTGGGCGCACGACGACCGGTGCCGACGAGATCATTGGCAGCGATTTCACGCAATCTGGTGGGACGCTGACGGTCAATCCGGCTGGCGCTTTGATTGTGACCCATGCGTCCAACAACCCGTTGTTGACTCTGACAAACGGGTCCGGCACCAGCGGCGTCCAGGCGATGATTGTCGGCAACCTGATGGGGCACTCCGGTCGTTTGCTGGTCAACCAGGGGAGCGTGCTGACCAACTCAGGTAACGGCTCGGTGCTCGGAACCTACGGTTCCGTCTCCGTCGTCCGCGGCGATGGTTACGTGGGCCTCAATGGCGGAAGTTCCGGGATCGCCACGATCACCGGTGCCGGTTCGCATTGGTTCAATTCGCGGGAACTCCATGTCGGCCGCGATGGTCACGGCGAAATGAACGTTCTGTCAGGTGGCCGGGTGACCAATCAAAGCCACGGTTATGTCGGCCGATCGGCTGGCTCGAATGGAACGGTCGTCGTCCGTGGCGATGGATCCGAATGGCACAACACCGGATCGCTGTTTATTGGCTGGCAAGGCTCTGGCGAACTGCGCATCGAAGAAGGGGGTTACGTTGTCAACGACTATGGGCGAGTGGGGCAGTTTGCCGGTTCGTCCGGTTCATTGACCGTCACCGGAGCCGGCTCTCACTTTCACAACAACAGTTTTTTGACAGTCGCAGATTTTGGTTCAGGCTATTTGCGGATTGAGGATGGCGGCATCGTCAGCAGCGTGGGGAGCGCGGAACTGGCCGCTCGGAGCAATTCGTACGGCGAGGCGTTGGTGCGCGGCCAGGGTTCCCAATGGAACAGCGGCAACTGGCTCACCATTGCAGGGAACAATGCCACGGGACACTTGCGGATCGAGGATGGAGGGGTCGTCACCAGCACGGTGGGAATAGTCGGCAGCGCCAATTCTTCCAACCTGACAGGCGCTGGCTATGCGACGATCACCGGCCCGGGCTCGCAATGGATCAACTCGAACACATTCATCGTCGGGCGATTCGCAAAAGGGGACTTGACCATCGAGCATGGGGGACTGGTGACCAGCGTCGGCGGAGGCATTGGCCTGAATAATGCGGCAGGCACCTTTGACAACATCGTCCGCGTCATGGGAACCGACTCCCGCTGGCTGAATTCCGGCAATCTAGATGTCGGCGGTTTTAATTCCTCGGCCACTCTGAACATTCTCGCCGGAGGCCTGGTCGAAAACGAGTATGCCAATGTCACCGGACAGGCAGGGACGTTTGCAACCGTACAAGTCAGCGGAACCGGATCGCGGTGGCTGAACCACGGCGGATTGTCCATCAACGGGAACGGCAGCGCGCACGTTTTCGGCGGAGGTGAAGTCGCCGTCACCGAGTATGTTTACCTGTCCAATGGCGGCAAGCTGGCATTGGGCGCAGATGGCATGGTCCGCACTCACGATCTGGATCATCTGGACGGATCTTGTGAATTTTCCGGCGGCCACTTGGTTTTGACGGGGACGGCTTACGGAGGCTTTGATGTTCCCGAACCGGGCAAATTGTCCGGAACGGGGAGCGTGTGGGGCAACCTGCTGAACCAAGGGATACTCAGCCCCGGTTTGTCAGTCGGAACCTTTAGTATTTCCGGCGATTATGAACAATCGGCAACGGGGAGCCTCCGTATCGAACTCGGCGGGCTGTTGGCGGGTAGTCAGTTCGACCAATTGACCGTTTCCGGCACGGCGTCACTCGATGGTTTCTTAGACGTCACGTTGATCTCTGGTTTCGTCCCCGACCCCTCCGATTCGTTCACGATCTTGACCGCCTCGCTGGTCTCCGGGGTTTTCGCCAACGCTCCGAGTGAGATACTGCTTGCCGGCGGCAAGTTTCAAGTGCTCTACACCAGCGACGCCGTCATTCTGGGCAACTTTCAATCGATTCCGGAACCTTCGAGCTTGGTTTTGATGTGGTGTGGATTGATGGCATGCATTCGATATCGATCGAGGGTTCGGCGATCCGCCAGTTGATGGCCGTGAGAGTGTTCTTGAAAGGGCGTACTTTGTTGCGACCGATTCTTGGCTGAATGGACTATTACGATTGTGAGAGACCGATGGCACGCGTTCGATGGCCGATTCGTTTGATGTGTTTGACCATAACTGCCGCTGTTGCGGCAACCTGTTCGGCGCAACAGAAACCTCCGGTTACCGCCTTTGTGCTGGAGAAAATCGTCAGCAGCCCGTCTCGGCTTCCCCTGCCCTCGGGGAACGAAGGCGTGAGTCACGCCATCGCCGATCTAGATGGAGGATTGGTCCGATTCCGGCGTGAGCACAACTATGGCAAATCGGTTCCCTGCGTCAAGGAATACGAGTTTGCCTGGTCGTTCGACCGAGACATTCACGTTGTCAAGCCGGGTGAGGGATTTGAGGTGTCGATGAAGGGGAGTTCCCGCCATGTGTCGGGTGAATGCCCCGATTGGATCAGCGTCAGGGTTATTTTTGGAGGCGGCAAAACGAAGCCGATTGGAACT
>DAOLCX010000450.1:0-3469 GCA_035327685.1 Pirellulaceae bacterium
TCGCTTTTTGGGCTGGCACGGTTCCGATTTTATTTGTGTTGATGTGGGGTTTGGCGGGCCAAGCCGCGCGGCACAGAATCAATGTGCCATTGACCACTGCTTGCCTGGTGATAGTCGCGGGCGTGTTCACTTTGATGTTTCGCGCCCCGATCAGCATGGCCGAATCCGGTTTGACTGTGGAACATGACCGACAAGTCTTGATCGATCGCTTGGAAACGCTCGAACACGGCGAGTTGCCGTGTTGCCAAACCGAAGGGTCGCGATGAGCCTTCAAGTCGACAACCCGATGTATGGCCAGGCCACGGTGTTTCGCGCTACCGCTTCATGCGCTCATTGCGGCGCGGATACTCCGCGCACGGATCGCAGCGAAAGCTGTGAACCAGAGTTCTGCTGCTCCGGATGCGAAGTGGCCTGGAGGATCATCCACGAGCACGGCCTGTCGGCCTTTTACGACATGACCCGCCAGGGTGCAAAACCTGAATCTGCTGCTGGGCAAGTCCGATTCGTCCAATTTGATGATCCAGAGTTTTTGGCGGAGTTCGCCCATTGTTTGCCGGGGGGGCGCATGAGAATCACCTTGGCAATCAACAGCATTCACTGTGTCGCATGTGTATGGTTGTTGGAAAAGTTGCCGCAGGTGTTGCCGGGCGTTGAACGGATGATGGTGCGGTGGGACAGGCGGACTGCGGAATTGAGCTGGCATCCCCAAGTCGTGGCGTTATCCGAGATTGCGCGCCTGATGGACCGATTGGGGTACGCGCCTTTGCCGTTTCGCGAAGAACAACAGCGAGCTAACGACACTCGTGAATTTCGCGAACAGTTGATACGGCTGGGGGCGGCGGGTGCGGCGGCGGGAAATAACATGTTGATTGCCCTGGCGCTGTATTTGGGTTGGTTTGCCGGAATGGATGCAGCCATTGAGTGGCTATTGCGCTGGGCGAGTTGTGCCGTCGGCATGGTTTCATTGTTGTGGCCGGGTCGCGTGTTTTTCCAAAGCGCCTGGGCTGCGTTGAAGATGCGCGTCCCGCACATGGACTTGCCCATCGCATTGGGCCTGGGGGTAGGCGGTATCAGCGGTCTGGTGAACACCTGGCGGGGGTTAGGCGAAATCTATTTCGATTCGTTGAGTGTTTTGGTGTTTCTGCTGTTAATTGGGCGTTTCGTACAATCCCGCCAACAACGACGCGCAGCCGACAGCATTGATCTGCTGTATCGCCTGACTCCGCGATTCGCTCGCAAAATAGTCGATGGTCTTGAAATAGAAACCCGCGCCGAATTGCTGCGTGTTGGCGACACCGTGGAGGTACGCGCCGGCGAGTTGATCCCAGCGGACGGGCGCCTGTTAGACGGCCGCGCGGTGGTCGATGAGTCGCTGTTGACCGGTGAATCGATCCCACAGGAGCGCGTCGTTGACGAAGTGTTGGCGGCGGGGACGCTTAATCTGGCGGGTGCGATTCGATTGGAGGTCACGTCGGTTGGCCACGATACTCGCGTTGGCAAATTGATGCGGTTGGTGGAACAAGGGGCAGGAGCGCGCCCGCAGATTGTGCAATGGGCCAATCGGATCGGAGGCTACTTTGTGGTGGTCGTGATCGGGTTGGCCGTCGTGACGATCGCCTTGTGGGCGTCGGCAGGTTGGGACGTGGCCGTCGATCGCGCCGCAGCCTTGCTGATTGTGGCCTGTCCGTGCGCTTTGGCCATGGCCACTCCGTTGGCCTTGGCCGTCGCCTTGGGAAGCGCAGCGCGCCGTGGCATCCTCATCAAAGGAGGAGATGTTTTGCAACGGTTGCTGCGACCCGGCATGATTTGGCTGGACAAAACCGGGACCCTCACGCGCGGAGAAATGCGAGTCGTCGAGTGGATTGGAGACGAAGACGCCTTGAGGCTCGCGGCAGCCGTCGAGGCTCATTCGGCCCATCCCATCGCTCGGGCGATCATGGAATACGCGAACCAACAAGTTCCGTTGGATGCCACCGCGATCCCGGTAGATTCGGTTCAACAATCGACTCAGGGCGGCATTTCGGGGATGGCCGCCTCACATACCGTGGCCATTGGCAATGCAGCGTACATCGCCCCGTTTCTTGAAAAGAACCCGCTCAGCAACCGACTGAACTCGGATCCCATAGCGTGGGAGTCTGCGGTCCGGAAATTGATCAATGCCGGATTGTCTCCTGTATTCGTGGTTTTGGACGGCGAGTGTCGCGGTATTGCTGGGGTCGGCGATCCGCTTCGCGAGAATTCTGCGGCGGCGGTCAACGCGCTTCGAGACCGAGGTTGGACCGTGGGCATTTTGTCGGGGGACCATCCTCAGATCGTGGCGGCCATCGGAGAGCAATTGGGCCTCGCGTCAGAAAATGTCCACGGAGGGGTCTTGCCAGAACATAAAGTCGATTTTGTTTCCCAAGGTCAACAGGGCGGCGATCCGGCTCGGACGGTGGTGATGGTCGGCGACGGTGTCAATGATAGCGCCGCGCTGGCCGCTGCATCTGTTGGCATCGCCGTGCATGGAGGCTCCGAAGTCAGCCTGCAGGCGGCCCCGGTTTATCTGAATCGTCCGGGGTTGGATAGCCTGATTGAATTAATTGATGGCAGCCGCAACACGATGTTTGTGATCCGGCGCAACCTGATCGTCTCTTTGGCTTATAATGCCCTGGGCGTGGGATTAGCCATGAGCGGTGTACTCAATCCGCTGATTGCTGCCGTCTTGATGCCGATCAGCAGCTTGACGGTTGTTTCATTGTCGTTGACAGGCAGCGCATTTCGCGACCCGCGTTAATCTGTTGGCAGGGAATGAGCGTAGAGCCATTGTCTCCAATTGCTTTCCTGCGACCTCGCTAATCCCACGCTGGGTTCGAAACCATTGAGGATAAATGCTCTACAATATCGGAACACGTTACTTCAATTCTTGGCTTGGGAAACAATATATGAATCAATTTGGATTTCCCTCAATCGTCGGGATGATCATCGTTTTTGTGCTGCAACTTGATTGGTTAACGACCATCTGTTGCGGTCAGTTATCCAGGGACGAAATGCGAAGCGCATTGGAAACGTTTCGCCACAACCATGATGTCCCGGCAATCTTTGCGGCGATTGCGTTTGACGAACGCGAGCCACTGATCGCGTCGAACGGAATTCGACGAATCGGGGACGACTCGGCCGTCACGGATGATGACCTGGTGCACATTGGATCGTGTACCAAAGCCATGACTGCGGTTTTGGTCGCGCGATTGGTTGAAAGTGGACAATTGAGCTGGAACGAGACACTCGGCGAACGATTGCCGGAACTTTGCGACCAGATCGATGCGGGTTGGCATTCCGTGACTTTGACGCAGCTTTTGTCGCACCAAAGCGGAATGCCGGCCAACGCCCGCAACTGGTGGCTGCGGCGGGGCGAATCCATGAATGAAATCCGCGATCAGATCCTGATTGAGAATTTGAAGGAGCCCCCTTCCAACTCGAATGATGCCAG
>DAOLCX010000451.1:0-3462 GCA_035327685.1 Pirellulaceae bacterium
GAGCAAACCGACGCGATTCTGGAATTGAAGTTGTACCGGTTGGCGCGCCTGGAAATCAATCTGATCCAGCAGGAGTTTGACGAAAAACAAAGGCGTGCCCGCCAGATTCGCAAACTGCTCAAAGAAGACACTGACGACACCAACGCCTCCGGTCGATGGCGGATCGTACGCGAGGAAATCGAAGAGTTGCTGAGAATCCACGGGACTGGCGATAGGGCAAAACGCTTGACGGCCATCGCCACGATTGCCGATGAGCCGGAGTTTACGGAGGACGATTTTATAGTGGCAGAGGATTGCGCCGTGTTGATCTCCACGGATGGCTGGGTCAAACGTCAACGGCAGATCGCCGACCCTAGCAAGAGTCGTTTGCGAGACGGCGACCGCGTTTTGGCTTGTGTGGCCGGTTCGACACGCTCGACGATTGCGTTTTTCTCCAGCTTGGGCGTCTGCTATTCGACTCGGATGATCGACATCCCGCCGTCTTCAGGGTACGGCGAGCCAATCCAAAAGCTGTTCAAGCTCAAGGACGGAGAAAAGATTGTTGCGGCCATTTCGCTGGACCCACGCGTGATTGGCGACGTCCATGAGAACCCTAAGAAACCTAATCTCTGCCCACCGACACACGGTTTTGCTGCAGCATCCAACGGTTATGCCATGCGGTTTTGTTTGGCACCGTTTGTCGAGCCATCAACCCGTTCCGGTCGGCGTTTCGCGCGCGTCGCACCGGGTTGCGAGATTGTCAACGTGTATCCCGTCAGTGGGACAGAAACCGTGTTGGCCGTTACCGCCTCGTGCCGGGCGATGGTCTGTTCGGCCGAGGAGATCAATTACTTGTCGGGGCCGGGCAAAGGCGTGATGTTGATCAAAGTCGCTAAGGGGGATCGGCTGCTAGGATTTAAACCGAGCACCGGCGATCGCGATTTGTTGGTAGTGGAAACCAATCGCGGCGCGAGAAAGACCATCTCGACCGCCAAATATCGCGTCACGTCCCGCGGCGGCAAGGGGATCGAAATTCAAAAGAACGGCCGCATCGCGCAGATTCTCGCCCCAGCTCCCGACGCCCCGCCGGAATTGGAAGACGAATCGGGCGCCTAAGCGGGACTCACGTAAAACCAAGCCGCCGGCGCCGACCTTTCGATCAGAACTAGACGACTCGGACAATCAAGGATCAAACATGGATTGCACCGTTGTGTGTTTGGTTTCAGCAAATTCAAATCCAGGTCTCAGATTTGAGATTCGAAATCCGAGATGGTCATGCACGGACCCAAAAACCCCCCCATCGACTTGCAATACTACAACAGAGTTTGAATTCGCCTGGAACACCAACCCTTGGTTTCCAACCTCAGGCGGTCGTTTGGAGCCGAATGGACGTATGGTTAGCACCTGCGTCGAAGTTCGCCGATCCGCAACGGTCCGCGGACTCTGGCGGAAAAGCCTGATTGTAGAACAATTGTCCTCAATTGTTCATCTGTGGGCAATGGCAAACTCAGCCCGGGTTTCGAACCATTGAGGACAACTGTTCTGTATTATCGCGAACGGTTACGCCAGGCGACTGCACACTTTCGCTCGGCAATGCAGAATGGTCTGTTTGTCGCTGTTGATTAACGTTAGTTCTACACGCTATGGCTTATCTTCCGCAGCGGATAATGGTCCCGGAACACTGTGACCCATCACGTCGATTTTGCGCTGGTGCAGCGAACCGTTTGCTTCGACGAAAAAGGTCAACGTTTGCGTATAGGTTCCCGGCCCAGCAGTGAACTTTATCCGCCATTCGCCAGACTGGCTGGGTTCAATTTCAAAGGGGATCGGGTCTTCCAACTGGAAGACGCAATTGCCCCCTCAGCAAGAGCTCCAACCTACAATCCGCAGTCGTTGTTTTGTCCCGTTGTAGATGACGGCAGGAATCGAATGCTGCACGTTGGATTCGATGTTTTCCGGAATCTTGACAGCAATTTCAAATTTCGGAGGTAAGGAAGTGTACCGCTCGTAAGCAAGCAATCCCGCACTGACAACCAGCAACCCAACACCTACAACAGTCAATATTGATGTGATTTTCATGACGCTGAATCCTTCGAAATCAAATGGGCGTATGACCTATCGAGTTTACTATGGACGATCCCGGGTGGGAAGCGACACGGAGCAAGGGATTCCTGTTTTTGGCCAAGGAGATGCGTCCCAATGATCGCCCCGCTCCCTACAAGGTGGTGTTTTGAGCCGTGGTTGGCCTTCCCCCCAAGTTCAAAAATTGAAGTCGGTGTAGAATCTAGTTTTGGGAGCTTTGACATTTTGGTCGACTATTGTAGTTTCGAGTGAGCAAGGCAACGGCTTGGCGGGAGTCGTGCGTCCCAGAGGGTGTGCGTCGTTGGAACTTTGAGGGATACAGGGGGTGGCTGTGGACAGACTGCTTTGGTTAGGGCTAGCGATGGCTGGCGGGTTGCTGTGCGAATCACTTCCTGCGGCTGTACCGCAAGATGACGCGCTGCAGACATTGCTTTCGGTCAGCGAAAAACATCCGGGTGATGCGGCGGTGGCCGATGCCTGGCGACAGGTGGCCGGTTGGGACATGAATCGCTTGGCCGATGTGATGAACGCCTTGGACCAAGCCCATCCCGTCGCGCGGAATTGGCTCCGCTCGGCGATCGACGGAATGCTGGAACAGCCAGGACGCGAATTGCCCGTCGCGGCACTACAGCGCATGGTCGAAGACACGGCACGTGGATTGCCATCGCGGCGAGTGGCCATGGAGCTGCTCGAATCGTCCGATCCGAATTTGGTCGAATCATTGATTCCCAATTTTTTGCATGACCCGGCGGCCGAGTTTCGCCGCCCGGCAGTGGCGAAGTTGATAGCCGAAGCAACCAAACTCCAACAGCAACCGGAGGAACACAAAGCGTTGTTGTGGACTGCGTTCCACGCCGCTCGCGCCGAAGATCAGGTCCTGAGCATTGCCAAGGCATTGGAAGGAATGGGGGAAACGGTTGATATCACCGAGCATTTCGGATTCATTCGGACCTGGCACATCGTCGGCCCATTCGAAAACAAAGAGATGGCCGGCTTTGATCGCGTCTATCCTCCGGAAACACTGACGTCCGACGATTTTGACGATCGAGGACAACCGGCGGCCGATGCGACGTTCGCAGGGCTGGAGGGACCAGTGCGATGGCGAGCGGCGCCAGTCAAGCCCACGACAGGCGAAGTGGACTTGAATGAAGCGTTGGGAAAACTAAAGGGAGTATTGGCCTACGGGGCCACGGTGTTTCATTCCGATACCGCCCGGCCCGCCGAATTGCGACTGAGGTTGCAAAACCCATTCAAGATATGGGTCAATGGTAAACTGGTGATGTCGCAGCGCATCGGGCATACCGGCAACTCTTTTGATCAATACAAGGTACTGGTTGAGCTGGTGGCTGGTGCGAACGTGATAGTGGTCAAATCCGTCCAGCCGGAACCACCACAGGAGAA
>DAOLCX010000452.1:0-3461 GCA_035327685.1 Pirellulaceae bacterium
CAGTACTGGGGCGATCGGGGCCACAGCGGTTGTTTTGAACCTGTGGTGGGTCACGGTGGGAAACGTGATTGGCGGGACGATATTGGTGGCTGGCGTGTATTGGGTCGCATATTGCCGGCCCCAGCCCCCCTCTTGATTGCGTTGTCCTCGCGCGACTTCTAGAATACGGAGGACTGTTAAACGTGGGATCAAGTCTCTACCTTGTGACCACGATTCAAACGATGAGCGGCTGGCGCTTATCCAATGACTTAAGGCACTTGCTTAGCAAAGGACAAAAACCATGTCAAAAGAAGCCAACCCAGTCGATTCGACCCCATCGATGCCCGTCGCAGGCCCGGAACATTTTCGGTTGCAACCGTTCGTCGGCAAGTTTCGAGCCGAAGTTAAAATCTGGATGGGGCCCGGTGATCCAATCATCTCCACCGGTACGATGGTCAATACGATGGAGGTCAACGGGCTGTTTCTGCAGCAGGACTACATCGGCGATTCCCAAGAAGGTCCTTTCCCCAGTTTTCTCGGCAAGGGTTTTTGGGGATACAACACGGTACAAAAGCAGTACGAGGGTTTTTGGATCGACAACGCGTCAACCATCATGCAGTTCGAGGCGGGCCAGGTCTCGGCAGATGGCAAAGTCTGGGAAATGATCGGCGCGATTCCGTGTGGCAGCGATGGGCAAATCAATCGCAAACGGTCCGTCATCAAGTTGATCGACGATGACCAACACATGATGGAGATGTTTTTCACGGACCCCAGTGGTCAGGAAACGAAGAACATGGAAATCCAATACGTGCGCGTGGCTTAGCGCATATCTCATACCAGATCAGGCCCTTTGGTGAGTTCGTGCGAGGCTCTGAGATTGCTAATCGCGGACGGTTCGCTTGGGGCACGCTTGCATCGATTGCAACAGCTTTCCCATGTTGTGATGGGCGGCTTTTTGTCCGGCTGTGATCATCGCTGGCATGTGGCGGAAATCGGTGAGTCCTAGCGAACCGAAGTCGGGACGAATGACCAGGTCCAACTCGTTGATTGCCGCGCTGGACAATTGTTGAAGTTGTGCCGCGATCGACTGAGAAACGACTTGCCAAGATTTCCAACGCGATGATGTGGACGCGGCGTCTCGAACTGCGCTATTGTCCACCGAAACCAAATTGACGCCGACTTTGACATCAACGTTGCGGGCGGACAACGGTTGCACTGGCAGGTCGCACAAGACACTGCCATCGATGAGCCAGCGACCGTCGGACCGCACCGGCTTTCCCAGACCGGGCAAGCACATGGTCGCCAGCAGCGCGGTTTCAATTGGGCCGCGGTCCAAAATGATTGTCTGGCCTCGTTCCAGGTCGGTTGCCGATACCGCCAGCGGCGTGCGTAGCTTTTCCAAGTCTTTTGCTGGAATGTAGCGTTGGATTAACCGGGACAGGCCGCCTCCTCGCAAAAGCCGCATCAATTGCCACCATTGACTGCCCGGAATCCAACGCCGCCAGCCTTGAGGGACCAACTGTGTGGCCATAATCTGGGCCATTTCCTCTGCCGAGTACCCCGCACAGTAAAACAGGCCGACCAAGGCACCGGCGCTGGACGCAGAGACCATATCGATGTGGACGCCGGCTTGCTCGAATACCTTGAAGACTCCCAGATGGGCGGCGGCCTTGGCGCCTCCTCCCCCCAACACGATTCCCACCGTCGGTCTGCGAGCGGCTAATGGGCAACCTCGGCAACGACCTGAACAAGTTCGGTTTTGTGATACCAAATGAAATGCTTGTCGGCTTTCGGAAACAGTACACACGGGTTGATCTCCAGTATTATCGAACGATTGATGCTCAACACTCATGTGGCCACTACGTCGAACTCCATGATCTGTGACACCTGTTGACTTGTTTGTGATTCGTCTTCACGGTTAATGCCGCTGGTTTTGCGGCCGACTGGTAGGTCGAAAGGCAATTTGACCCCAGGCAATCGCGCTGTAGTCTCCTATTTGCCAGTTTTCGCGGGGAACGTGACCAGTTTCACAAAATTCTGATTTCTGCGTCACAAGCGGCAAGTTGCCAAGTAAGGACCTCCAAGCAATTGGATTTTGTCCGACTAAACCTAAATTTGGAGAGCATGACCATGACCAGCGCAACTGCCAACCTGGCAACTGAGACTTTTGTAAACGATTCGGAACCGCGAGATCATTTTGACGCGTCTGGCGAATCGGTTGACGATGTGGCCCGCATCAAGGCGATTACGGTGGCGATCAAAGACGCCGACCGTCGCATGCGTGAACGATTCAAGTTCCTGAAGTATCAGGATGCGATTGGACTTGGATGGTTGATCGGATTGACCACATTGTGTGTCATATCCAGTGGATTGTTTGTATACGGCCTGATCCCCTGGTGGCTGTGTTTGATCGTCAACGCGATTGCCTTGTCGATGGTCCGCGAACTGGAGCACGACCTGGTCCACAATCTGTACTTTAAAGACCGCAAGTCGATTCAAAACGCGATGATGGCAGTGGTTTGGCCGCTATTGGGGAACTTGCCGCACCCCTGGTTTCGCCGCGAAATGCACTTGTTGCACCATCGCACGTCTGGGCACGACGAGGACTTTGAGGAGCGGTTGATCGGCAACGGGATGAAATTTGGTCCACTCAAAATACTGGCCATGATCGAACCGGGGCTGGCTTTGTTGTTCCGCAAAAAAGAAATGCAACAAATTCCGTTTTACGATGGGCGCAAACTAACCCGCGCCGTGTTTCCGGTGGTCTTCGTTTACCACACGATCCTGGCCTTGTTTGTGTTGGGAAATCTAGCATGGTGGATCGTTTCTGCAGCGGGCGTCGAACTGGCAACTGGCGGGACCTGGTCCACTATCTTGAGTATGATCAACACCATTGCAGTGGTGTGGTTGTTGCCCAACATGCTGAGGCAGACCAGCGTACAAATCCTGTCATCCTGGATGCACTACCATGGAGACGTCGAATCGCGATTGGAGGAAACGCAAGTTTTGAACGCTTGGTACTTCTTCCCGCTGAATTTGTTCGCCGCAAATTTCGGCAGCACGCACAGCATCCACCATTTCTTTGTGGTTCAGCCGTTTTATTTGAGGCAAATGGTGGCCCGCGACGCTCATGCGGCGTTTCAGAAGTACGGTATCCGCTACAACGATGCAGCCAGCCTGTTGCGAGGCAATCGCTTGAACTAGTCGGACAGCACAGGCTGATTGCGAAGCCGGCGTCTATCTAACGATGACGCCGGCTTTTTTTGGGGTGTGAAGGTCCACTTCAAGCGCAACCTGAAGGTGGCATGCATCGCCAAGGGGGGGCGGGAGTCTTTGTCAGGCTCGATTGCGGGCGCCGAGGGCCGAACGAATCGCGATCAACTCGCCGACGTTTTCGGCGGTGAGCAGTCCAACCAAACTGCCCAGACGAATGACTGGCATCGTATGGCATTCGCATGCTTCCATGCGTTGAAAGGCCATTT
>DAOLCX010000453.1:0-3459 GCA_035327685.1 Pirellulaceae bacterium
TCTCCGGTATTTGCGATAGTGGTCGAGGACCGGTTCCGGCAACTCCTCGCGAATCTTGTTCCAGAATGATTCAATGCCTATCCAAAACGGAGTCCCGGCCAAGGGAAACATCAAATCGCGCCCTAACGACAACGCGATTAACTCGGTAGCGGACGCGCTGATGCGGTGCGTTTGCCGGTAGCGTGGGCCGAGTTTCCATACCTTGCCGCGTTGGGTATCGTGCGCATCGACGTCAATCCCAGCCGCTTGCAGCGCTTCCAAATCACGTCGGACCGTCCGGGTGTGAATCGACATCAATCCTAGTTCATCCACCAGGTCATCGCGCAATTCCTCTAAAGTCTTGCCGTAACGAACGCGTTCCAGGATTTGCAATATCTTGTGTTGACGGATCAGTTGTTCGTTTCGAGCCATTTTGGATCGCGCGATTGTTCGAAAGTGGACGTGTCGTTTCAGATGCGGTAAATTATGCAGCGCTCTTGGGGATTCGCCAAGTTGCCCGGCCGTTCTACCCGCTTCGCGCCGACGCGACGTAAGTCGCTCTGCCGCACCATCCGGTCGTGCTTGCTTCCATTGACCCGTTTTAGTCTAATGGGACGGGTCTATGATTTCCCGTGTTTTTCGTATGAATAGGGCGAGTTGGGCTTGCACGCGTCCAGCTAATGATTTCATGGATGCGTGACTGTTGATGGAACCGTGAAGATTTCTTGGAATGGATATTGAGATGAATACAAGCTTCGGCCGGATTGTCGTTGGCACTTTGATTGTGGTTTTCGCCGTAACCAATTCCATTTGTGTTGGAGATGATTGGACACGGTTCTTGGGTCCGAACGGCACTGCGACGGACTCCAGCGCGTCGATCCCCTCGACGTGGAATCTCAGCGAGAATATGGCTTGGCAAGTCGGCCTGCCGGGATTTGGCAGTTCCAGCCCCATTGTCGTGGGCGACCGAGTTTTCGTGACCTGCTACAGCGGATTCGGATTGGATCCAGAAGCGCCTGGTAACGCTGCCGACCTGCGACGACACCTGGTCTGTCTGGATCGGCTGTCTGGCCAACTGCTTTGGGACAAGCCGATTCTCTCTGAACACGAGGAAGATCCTTACCAGGGGTTTATTCGCGAACACGGCTACGCAAGCAGCACGCCGGCATCCGATGGACATCGCTTGTTTGTGTTGTTTGGAAAATCGGGGCTGTATGCTTTCGATTTGGATGGCAACGTGTTGTGGCACAAGAACCTGGGAACTTTTTCTGATCCTGCCAAATGGGGTGATGGATGCAGTCCCGTGTTGTACAAAAACCTGGTCATCATCAACGTCGGCAACGTGGGCCGGGCGTTAGTGGCCTTGCAGCAGGACAATGGCGAAGAAGCATGGCGCATCGACGACGAGCGATTCGGCAACAGTTGGTCAACGCCGATTTTGGTTGAACTGCCAGAACGAACTGAATTGGTCTTGAACATTCCGAGTCAAGTCATCGGCATCGACCCGGACAGCGGGAAACTATTGTGGCACGCCACGTCCCCGGTCACCCAAACGACGTGCGCCAGTCTCGCCCAGCACGAAGGTATCGTGTTCGTGATGGGCGGGCGGGATGGGAAAGCGGCCGCCATCCGATGCGGAGGCAGTGGAGATGTGACCGAGACGCACACAGTGTGGACTCAACCCCTGCGGGCTGGGATCGGAACGCCTTTGGTTTCCGACGGCCTGCTGTATTGGCATTCCAATCGCGTCGCCACTTGTGCCGATTGCGCGACGGGAACGGAAGTGTTCCGCGAACGGATGCCTTCGATCGCAACACCAGCGCCGGAGCGTCGAGGACCTGCTGGTGATTATGCATCTGCCATCCGCGCTGGCGACAAGATTATCCTGTTGTCGCGCGACGGCTACGCCGTGGTGATTGCTTGTGATAGAGAATTCAAAGTCTTGGGCATAGGAGAGTTTGGCGATGATCCAGGTCCATTTAATGCCACGCCGGCCCTCGATGGTGATCAGATGTTTGTCCGATCAAACCGGGCGATTTACTGTGTGAGCCAACGCGATTAGCGACGGACTTGAAATTCGCTTGAGGGGGAACGCCCCAATGCTGGCATGCTATTGCAGGTCGCGCTCAGCTTGATAGGCTTCAATTTCAAATGGATTATCCCAATAGGGACGACGGCCCCTTAACCACAAGAAGGCCGACGCCAATAGGTAGGCTGGTACAAAAAAGGGCCCCCACCGCTCGTATTGGCGAACGTGGACACGTTCGTGGACGCAGGCTTCATCTAATGTGGCTCGATCCCTGCCAATGATCACATGCCCAAGCGTCATCGCGGTAAATGCAACCTGACCTCCGGGTATTCGTCGAAACCAGGAACCCAACGGTCCGCCGAAAAACTCGAGGCACCCCGCGTTGAAGCGAACGGAACCACCTAACAACAGCGCCAACAGCCCTATCAACATTCCCACCATGGTCGTGGGCGATGCCCAAATGATAGCCAACCATTGACAGATCCAGTTTTTCTTCATGTTGAATTGAGTTGCTGGCCTGGGACATGCTTCTCACGGTCCATCGGGAGAACCTCTACCAACGAATGGGATCGCGAGTTTTTTGCCGGTCAGGCAGTTTCTTACCTTGAAACGATGCTCGGCACCGAACCTGAAAACGATTTCCGACCCTTTGAAAAGGTTCAACCAAACCAATTTACCATCCTTAACACCCCCGGTTGTTTCAGTTGTATCGTTTGAATCGTGAAATCTCAAACAGCCTGTCAGAAACGTCGATTCTTCTTGCCAGCACAGCGCTGAATTGAACCGAGCAGTCCGGATTCCGAAGGCATCCGCGGTCAATCGATGTTGACTCCACCATGCGCGATTTGAATTGATCTTGAGGGCAACCTGGAATGTCTCAACGCCTTGCCTCTCTCCTGTGGATCGCACTGTTTCTGGCCACGCTAACCGGAGTTCCGCCCGGATCGAGTTTCGGGAACGATACGGCGCTTGAACAATTGCGGGAGGTTCAGTCCAAAGTCCAACGGGTGGTTCAAGACACACTTCCGGCCTGCGTGGCGATCAGCGACGGAATTGGATTCGGCAGCGGTGTCGTGGTCAACTCATCAGGGCACATCCTGACCGCAGGTCATGTCGTCAACACGGGGACCCAAAAGCTGGACGTTTATTTTCCAGACGGACGCATCGTTCGCGCGCGTTTATTGGGCTACAACCTGAACGTGGACGCAGCCATGATCCAGATTATCGATCCCGGACCTTGGCCCCATGTCCCGGTCGCGACCTCGACTGAGCACTTGCAATCTGGCGATTGGTTGGTTTCTCTGGGTCATAGTGGTGGATATGAAGTTGGCCGCAACCCACCCGTGCGAAGCGGGCGGTTGTTGGAACGTCGCGGACATCAACTGGTCACCGACGCCGTATTGATCGGTGGCGACTCGGGCGGCCCGCTGTTTGACTTGAACGGGCAATTG
>DAOLCX010000454.1:0-3459 GCA_035327685.1 Pirellulaceae bacterium
TCCAAGCTACCATGTTTTGTCGAACGACTTGCTCCACGCACCTTACATTTCGCGAACGGTTGCTTCCGTTTTTTGAAGGTTTGAACTGATTGAGACCAGAGGCTTGGAGTATGGCAATTTTCGCATCGTGATGGATCGCGTTTTGGATCAGTTGTCTGCCTTCGGCGTCTGGCGGAAATCATGTATTGAACGGCGTTGAGTCTGAACGCCGTGAAATTTCGCGCGACAATTGTCAACTGTCGGCTGATTGGCCGATGTGGGGGCGGACTGTTCACCGCAATATGGTGGCCGAATCCATGGGGGAGCTTTCGCTGGATTTTGATTTACGAACCGGCCAGAACGTGAAGTGGTCGCGTAAAATCGGCTCGCAGTCGTATGGCAATCCCATTGTGGCGGATGGAAAGGTATTGATTGCGACCAACAACGGCGAATCGCTCCGCCCGCAACATGTCGGTGACCGTGGGGTTTTGCTGTGTTTTAACGCCGATAGCGGCGAACTTTTGTGGCAGCTCACTCGAGAGAAGTTAGCGGCTGGCCCCAGCCAGGATTGGCCCGATCAAGGGATTTGTTCCAATCCCTGTGTGGAAGGAAACCGCCTGTGGGTGGTGACCAATCGCTGTGAGCTGATGTGTCTGGATATCAATGGATTTCACGATGGCACCAACGATGGAACAGTTCAAAACGAGACAAGTAGCGAACTGTTAGATGCTGATATCATTTGGACGTTGGACATGATCGAGGAACTCGGCGTTTTTCCACGCAACATGTCCACCAGTTCCCCTTTGGTGGTCGGAGACCTGGTCTTTGTGCTGACCAGCAATGGCCGGGGAGACGACGATGAATTGCCTAGTCCGGACGCGCCCAGTTTCGTCGCCGTCAACAAGCAGACTGGCCGCGTTGTTTGGACAAGCAGTGCACCTGGTCACAATATTCTGCACGGTCAGTGGGGGAGCCCTTGTGCCGGGGAGGTCAACGGACAATGGCAAGTTGTGTTTCCAGGGGGTGATGGTTGGGTCTATGCCTTTGATGCGACGACTGGAGAAGAAATCTGGCGGTTTGATTGCAATCCCAAGGAAGCCCCGTGGGAACCGCACGGCCGCGGCGTTCGGAGTGATATCGTGGCCACTCCAGTTTTTTACGAACAGTCCGTGATTGTGGCGGTCGGTCAGGACCCCGAACATGGCGAAGGCGTTGGTCCTTTGTGGAGAATTGATGCCACCAGTCGAGGTGACATCAGTGGCGAATTGGGAGCCTGGTTCGAGCGCGGAGAGCCCAACCCGAACTCCGGCGTGTTGTGGCACTATGGCGGATGGGATGACGATGGAAGTGTGACCGGAATTGAAGGCGAGATGATATTCAGGCGGACCATCAGTACAGTCGCTGTTGCTGACGGATTGGTCTTTATCCCGGACATCAGCGGCTATTTTCATTGTGTGGACGTCGAAAACGGTTCTCGTGTATGGATGGAGGACCTGATGGATCAAATTTGGGGCTCGCCGGCGGTAGCAGGTGGGCTGGTTTGGTTAGGTTCATTGGACGGTAAACTGCGCGTTTTCAAAGTGGGACGTGAACCTGAGCTGGTAAAGGAGTTTGACACTGACAATTACAATGCAATTTACAGCGGGCCGACATTTGTAGGCGGTGCCATGTATCTGGCCGACCGGACTCAATTGTACAAGGTACATGTTGCCGGGACGGATACGCATGCTGGCAAGTAATGGTGCAGTTACCAGCCTCGCTGGCCATCTGGAAAGTGAAACAGGCCACATAACTGAATTTAACTGTACGACCGCTCAATTCTGCTTAAAGAAATCTCTTTTGTTTCACGAAATTTAATAGCAGGTTCTGTCTTGGTCACGATTGGCCCAGTTCGCCGCAGGGAGCTGAACGAGACGAAGTTCGGAGCCGTAAGGGGGGAATTTTGACAGCGACATCCCAGGTGGATGGCGTAAATCTCGCGACGCGCCAGTACGAGATCCAGACTTCGCCGCGCGTCCGGACCCGCTGAATTTCTCTCTTGCCTAGCAACCCGACCGGCCGTGTTAAGCGTTGCCGATCGCACCGATTGTAGGAGTTCAAGTCAGCATTTCCCGCGAAAACTTGATGATTGCTACAGCGAATTCAATGTGCGATGGACGATTTAACGTTGCAGTCGGTAGGGACATGCTGTCACTAGCCGTGTTGTGTTAAAGGGCAATTACTCCGACCCAGATCATACCAACGCCAAATTGCCGCGAGGCGTGGAAGATCCAGGAGTGAGCCTGTACGAGTCCCGGGCACCGGGATTTGTAGAGAAAGACGAGTCAAGCTAGAAATAATGGAGAGCCTGCGATGAAGGTGTTCACAACTGGACAGGTCGCCAAGATCTGTAAGGTGGCCCCCCGCACGGTCAGTAAGTGGTTCGATTCGGGGCGCCTGAAAGGCTACCGGATTCCAGGATCGCAAGACCGACGGATTCCACGCGAATACCTGATCAAATTCCTAAAAGAACATGGAATGCCATTGGGTGACTTAGAAGACGAAGCGATGGCGAAAGTCCTCATCGTCGCCCAAGATCAGGTGTTGATCGAGAACTTAAAACGAGAATTGCCCCCCGAAAAAAGCTTTAAGGTGGCCGTCGCCGCCAGCGGCTTCGAAGCGGGCATCCAAGCCGAAAGTTTTCACCCGGACTGCATTATCACCGACTTTTCCATTGGAAAAATCGAGGCGATGCAAATCTGTCAAAACTTGCGGAAGAATTCCGACTTCGGCGAGACAATTTTAATCGCCTTGCTTCCTGACGATGGTAACCCGATCTCGTTCGATCGCTCCGCGGTCAACGAAACGTTCAAAAAGCCCTTCGATGCCAGCTTGTTGGCCGAACGGCTCCGCACGCTCATCGGCTCTCGCAAGGAACTGGTCTGATTCCCAAATGGCTCGGCGGCAACGGGCCCGGCGAATCAGCTTGGAACGCATAAATCGCCGTCTTTCACCAAAAAAGCCACCATCCTCGAGATGGTGGTTTTTTTTGGTACTGAATGTCCATTTCAAGGTAACCGTTTACGAAATGCAGGATGCGTGGAACAAGTCGTTCGGCAAAACATGTTAGCTTCGACGAGTCGATCCGCAACATTCACAGCGTTTCCATCATCAACAAGACGACTTGCGGAACGCAGCTGAACCAGGCTTGGCCATCAATACCGTGCACGTTTCATTTCAAGTGCAATTTGGAATAGAAATGCACCGACAACAGGCGCAGAGGTCTTTTCAGGCCCAGAGCAGGTCTCGGCCCCACAGAGTTCGTTATTTCGACCTTAAAGACTCCCGACTCCTTAGCGTTCGCCCCTGCCGCTCGCAAACGTCCTGTCCAAGCCGTCAATAATCACGCCGCAACACAAACTCGGCAAGTTGAGAGAGCGAACTCGAAACCGGTTCGGCCGTCCATTCACTGGCGTTGGACTGAGCAATTCGACCGTGTTG
>DAOLCX010000455.1:0-3445 GCA_035327685.1 Pirellulaceae bacterium
ACGACGGCTGTGCAATCCTACTTACCGTTGATTGCGATGGCACAAGTTGATGAAATGGCGATCCGTTAAAATATGTGCCGCGCCAAGACACTTGGCTGCTTTACAGTGTTGGCCCCGACATGACCGACGACGGCGGAAATCAAGTTGTTTCGAGTACCGGTCGTTCGGATATCGTATGGGAAAACTGACCAAAACAGCGGCAGAGGGGTACTTCAATTTTTCTAGTTTCTCGAAAACAGGTTCGATGATCGGCACGATTCTGGGGTCTTTCATGGTGGCCGCCATGAACTCGCCCATTTTGAGCATCATCCGTTGTTGTTGTTCCCGAAGCTTGGTTTCCAGTTTGGCCTTCAGCGGCTCCGCAGGCTCGCCCATATTCTGGCCTTGTTTTGCCAACGAATCCATGGTGTTGATGAGTTGTTCCAGCTTGGACACCGCCGCTTTTGCAGAGTCTTCATCTTGAATCGAACCGAGCGTCGTCGCAAAATCGTCCATCGCCGAGATCATCTTGTCAGCCAGTTGTTCGTGTTGATTTCCACGGCAACCGGCCAACAGTCCAACCGCAACAATTACCCACAACATCTGCACTCGTATCCAGCTCATATACACACCTTTTCGTAATTAGTGAACCGGCGGTCGTTGATCCGATCTTAGGTTCCAGGATCGTCGTTCGCGCGAAAAACGGCAGTCGTACTCATCGATTGCGACATGCGTGTCGGCAGACCATCGGGCTCGAATCATTGCAGTTTACCACCAAGTTCCTGGAAGATGGCAAACAGGTGAACGTTGCGAACGACGGTCTGATGGTCTGCGCCGACAACAATGTCCTGTAGTTTCGGCCTTCCATTATAAGGCGCTACTCAGCTATCTGCCAGCACACGGTAGATTGCCCGGAAACTCCGTATAGATCTCTTGAACCGACGCCGAACGTCGGGCTCTGAAACGTCATGGCCACCAGCTTGAACACGTTGGGCGGCGTATTCAGTCGCAACCGCCGTCTTGCCCGATCCGTCTGGGCCGCCAACGATGAGGAGTAGAGTTGGTAATGCCGACGGGTTTGTCTTTCATTCAATTGGTCTGAATCAGCCAAGCCACAGAACCAACGATAAACCGTGGGCGAGAGTACAACCCAGGTCAGGGGGATGTGTCCACGCGACAAGAGCGTCTGCGGTCAGTTGAACAAAATCACGCCCTGGGGAAGGTTCTCGTCCCCCTCTTCCCACTGGCGGCGGACTTCGCGCAGCCCATAACAACAGAGTTCAAACCGGTCGCTCAACTGCACCAAGACTAACGAATCAGGCTGCGTCTCATCTGTCGGTTCGATCTGCGCCGCTAAATGATAGGAGCGCTTTCCCTGTTTACAATAGTCTTCGAACTGGTCGCCCACGGGCGTGTGTTGCCGCAATGCTTCAGGAAAAACGCCGGCCCAAAACAGCGTGAAGTCCCCAATATGCCGGTGTATTTCGCGCCGGGCGTTGCCCAAGCGTTCGGCCGCTTCTGCCGCCATTTCTGTAACCGTCATCAACGGCCTGCCGGTAACACTCCGAATGCGATGGACGGTATCTGAACGAATAAACCGAACCAGTAGCCCAGAGATGTAGTCAATCAAATCGGGATCGACCACTCCCAACTGCGTTTGAAAAGTGTTTTCCGCCAAGCCGGCGAAATAACGATATACAATACGTTCCGGTTGTCCTGACATTGGAAACCTCCGTGGTGGCGAAGACCCCCAGTGGCAAATAGCCTCTTTCAATTCAACTTTACTACTGACCCCCGAAACAGGTCAAGACATTTTTCTCGCGGTGATGCGCAAAATTCCGATTATGCGGTCGGACTTGCCCCATTACGAAAAGCTTGCTGGGCAAGATTTTTCATTTAGGGCAGTCTGCAACTCGCAGCAAAAAGCCACCACGTTATCGACCAATTCCGGTCGAGACATCTTGGTCGGTTTGGGTTGTGCCATCCGTTTGACAACCGCCGAGCCGACAATGACGCCATCAACGTGCGGTGACAATAGGCGCACCTGGTTTGCATCGTGGACACCGAAACCGACGCAGATCGGTAGATCAGTCAGTTCGCGCAGCGCGGCGATCCGATCGGGGAGTTCCTCTGGCAACGACCTCCGCTCTCCGGTGACTCCGGTTACGGACACGTAATAGACAAAACCACTGGCGTGTTCCAATATCCGCCGCGCTCGGTCGCGACTGGTAGTCGGTGCGATCAGTTGTACGAGCGCGATCTGACGTTTTCGGCATTGCACATCCAGCGCCTCGGCTTCTTCACTGGGTAAGTCGGGAACGATCAACCCGGCCAGTCCGGCCTCGGCGACTTGTTCGACCCAGGCCTCGACGCCGTGCCGAAAGACCAACGCGTAGCTGACCATACCCACCAGACTGGTGGCAGACGCCCGCTCGATACGAGCCACGGCGTTCAAAATGTCGGCCACGCGCACGCCATGTTGCAACGCGCGAGTATAGGCCGCTTGAATGGTCGGCCCATCCGCGATCGGATCGCTGTAAGGAAAACCGATTTCCAGCAACGGAAGTCCGGCCGCCGACAACCCTGATAAAGTGGCCGCGGTCGTTTCCAAGTCCGGGTCGCCTGCTACCAAGAACGGAATCAGCGGCTTGTGGCCCGTTGAGTGCCATTCGCGGAACAAAGCATCAATCGCCGACATCACTGCAACTCCTCATGGTGCGCGGGACGACCTCGCAACCGTTCACGACATTGTAGAACCATGATCCTCAATTGTTCGAAAACCAGGCTAGGTTTACCATCGTCCAGTGATGAACAATTGAGGAACATAGTTCTACCATTACGCCTTTCCGCCAGAGTCCGTGACGGGTTAAACGAAATCAATCTCCCCGCAACCGCTCAATTTCTGCGGCGTCCTTGTCTCCACGTCCGGAGAGAACCACCAACAACCGCTGGCCAGGCGCGCGTTGGCGAGCTTCGTGACAAGCGACCGCGATGGCGTGCGACGTTTCCAGTGCCGGCAAAATACCCTCCAGGCTGGCCATCAAATCAAACGCTGCCAACGCGTCGTTGTCGCCAGCAGCCGTATATCGGACACGGCCCGTGGACTTCCATAGACTGTGCTCTGGTCCCACGCCCGGATAGTCGAGACCGGCAGAAATCGAGTGAACGTCGCTCGTCTGCCCGTCATCGTCTTGGAGAACGTAACTCAAACTTCCGTGCAACACGCCGGGTTGGCCATACGACAAGGTGGCAGCATGTAACCCGCGCTGGTGTCCAGCTCCTCCGGCCTCCACTCCGATCAGCTCTACATCTGTGCGGGTGACAAACGGATAAAACATGCCGGCAGCGTTGCTGCCCCCACCCACACACGCCAACACGGCGTCGGGCAATGCGCCCCATCGCTGCTGCGACTGTTCGATGGCTTCGTGCCCGATGACGGATTGAAAATCCCGAACTATCCTGGGAA
>DAOLCX010000456.1:0-3424 GCA_035327685.1 Pirellulaceae bacterium
GGCAATTGTTGCCCAATACACCTCCTTTCACCGACATAACGGACGAGCATTTGGATTGGTATCGCGACGCCCTGGATTTGTTTTTGGATAGCCGCTGGTCGGAAGCGCTGCAGCGTTTACAGCGATTGCCGGCATTTGATCTGGCTAAAACGGTGATGGAACAATACATCCTCAGGTATGAGTGCGAGCCCCCCACGAATTGGATTCGGGCCATTGAGTTTCAATCGAAGTGAATTGCGGGCATAATAGGCAAACACGCAAGTCACTTTGGCTGTGTAATTTTTTTGGTGCTTAACTCATGTCAAACGACGACTCGAGATGCTCAAGCAATTCATGGGCAGCGCCCTGTGCACGCAGTAACCTGTTGTCGTCAAGGTGGTGGTGTCTATCGCTGATCGCAACCTTGTTGATATTGCCAGCCTGTGCAGGTGGGCGTGGTGAGGCCCCCGAACCGAACGCGCCAGCGTCCCAGGATCAGCAACAGGAAGACGCGACACCGGGCACGGTCAAGCCTAAACCAAACATTGAAACCAGGCCCACTGTTTTGTTCCCCGGAGTATTCGAACGACATGCCGAGTTGAATCGCGCCAAACCGGGGCATTGGGCGGAGGCTCGTCAGCCGGTGATCGCCCATCACAACGACCTCCAATTGGAAATGTCCGCGCATGCGATTTTCCCGATTAGCCTGCTGCCTATTCCGGTTCCAGGTACTCCTTTCTTTGTCAGGACTGTCCGATCCGTTGTATTGCCGAAAGGAGAACAAAAGATTTTGGAAACGATGGTGATGGTTCCGACTCGTCCCGAGAAGGCTGCTGTGGTGGTCATTCGGATCGAGTTGGTCAGTCCCGCGGGAATCGTTGTTCATTCGGAGTCACAACCGATCCAGATCTTGCAACCATTTCAGAACCATATTGTTGTGTTGTCTAAGACTCCCGATCGCTATCGGGTGTTGAGATTGATCGATGCGGTAGCGTTACCGGTATTAGGCAACATGGTGGCGCCGCCGTTTTATCACGTGGTGTTGCCGACCGCCGGGCACCCTGTGCCGATTCCACGAAACGTGTTCGCTTGGACCACGATTGCCTATGTCTTATGGGACGATTTTTCGCCTCAGGATTTGGATGCTTTCCAACAGCAAGCGATGCTCGATTGGCTCCATTTTGGCGGTCAGTTGATCATTAACGGCCCCACGTCGATGAGTTCATTGCGCGGAAGCTTTTTGGAGCCTTACTTGCCGGCCGACTCGCGCGGTGCCAAAAACCTGATTGCTGCCGATTTTGAGGAGTTGAACCAAAACTGGTCGATTCCCATGGCAGAAGTGTCTGGTCGGCGCGAACTTCAAATCCCCAACTCTTCGCCGATGATCGGTTTGAGTTTGGATTGTCGGCCAGGTTGTGAGTTCGTCAACGGCACGGGAAGTTTGGTGGCCGAGAGTCAGGTGGGCCGGGGCAGGATTGTCGTGACGGCAGTGAATTTGCAAGACCCACGTTTACGGCAATGGCAAAGTTTTTCAGGGTTCTTTCACGGTGCGATCTTGCGGCGACCCGCCAGGACATTCGACAAGAGCCTTTGGGGTGAGGTCAGTTTCCGATGGAAGAAGAACCAGTCTTCGGTGATCTTTGATCCTTTATTGGCCACGACCTTGCGATTCACCAGCCGCGATTTGTGGACAAGTGGGACCTCCCCTGAGATCCATTGGCATGTGCCGCCACTGAAAGATGCCTCGGATGGAGGTTGGCCCGGCCTAGGGGGACCATCCACGACGAGAGAGGATGAGCCGATGTCATTTTTTATCGTGTCCGGTTCCACAAAACGCGACCTGGAAGACGTGCTACATTTTGGCGGTTACGATGCTCACGATCAGGCAGGCACCGGCGGTTGGAATGATCACCAGGGTATCGCGGCAGCGGCGCGTGAGATTTTGACGAACGCGGCTGGCATCACGCCGCCGACGCGAACGTTTGTCCTTCGCATGTTACTCGGTTATTTGGCTGTCTTGGCCGTCGTGAATTGGGGATTTTTTAAGTTGATTGGCCGAGTCGAGTGGGCTTGGGCGGCCATGCCGATAGTTGCTCTGATCGGTGCGTTTGTCGTCGTCCGCTCAGCGCAACTCGATATCGGTTTTGTTCGGAGCGAAACCAAAGTAGGGTTGCTGGAGCTGCATGGCGGTTATGAACGCGGACATCTGACGCAGTTCACGGGGGTGTATTCTTCGCTTTCGACGCGATTTCATATCGATTTTCCGTCGAGCCACGGATTGGCCGCCCCCTTTGCCTATCGTCCAGACGCCGCTCCCGGCCCGTCGCCAGCTCAAGCCATAACCTTCCGCCGCGACGCCTCACACCAGTTTCGCAATATCGTCGTCCAGTCCAACTCGACTGGCATGACTCACGAAGAGGATTTTATTCAACTGCGAGGACCGATTCAGGCGATCGAGGATCAAGGAAGCTGGCGACTGGAAAACAACAGTGAACTGGAGTTGGAGTTTACCGGCGTACTGTGGCGGGAAGGCAAGGACCATTATCGGCTGGCTTGGCTGGGGCGATGTAATCCGGGAACGCAACGTCCTTTGGATTTTCACGCTATACCGTTGAAGTCGCTGTACAATTCCTGGCGCAGTGAAGTGTCATTGGCCAGCAACCAAGAATTGGCCCGCACCATCTGGCGCGATTTGGCGGGACACCTGGTGTTAGTACGTTCAGGCGAGGCATCTCCTTCAAACGAATCAAACGCAACAGCCGCAGCCATTGCGGATGGCAACTGGTTGCGTTCTGGCCTATTGCCGCTGGACGTTTTTTTGGGCCATCCTTTGCTGGTGTCGCAGGCGGACGATTTTCTCGAGATCTATCAGAGAACCTATCAGAGACATGTTGTCGATCAGCGAACGGGACGCGCATTGATTTCGAGGGAACAGTTCCTGCGCGTGTATGCGGTGCTCCATCGGCAGCAACGAGGCAATGGGCTCAATTTGGGGCCAATTCTTGACATGTTGGCCGGTCAATTGCAATTGGGAATTGGCGAAATGCGGCTGATTGCCCGAGTCAACGATCCGCTCGGCGAGCAACAGCTCTCACCGCCGACGACGCAATCCCAGCACGGGACGATTGTTTTGGTTCATCTGCGCGGAGCCCACTGGCCATTGGCGGAAGCAGACAGCAACACCATTTACGATTTCGCCAAACGGTCGGAGCTGGAATACCTCTTCGATGACAGTCAGTTTGACGACCGACAACGACTGGATCTGGACCAACATGCAGGAGATGACGACGAGTGATCGACGTTCGCGAGTTTGGCAAGGACTATGGCGACTTCACGGCGGTGGGGCAAATCAGCTTGAAGATCCAACAAGGCGAGATGTACGGGTTCATTGGTCCCCACGGAGCTGGCCAGAGCAAGACGATCCGGTTTTTGGCGGCTCTGCTCC
>DAOLCX010000457.1:0-3417 GCA_035327685.1 Pirellulaceae bacterium
GATGATTGCAGGCTGGCCGGTTGTTTGTGTTGGCTGACGTACAAGCCTCCGGGCCTGGTCACGCGGGCCACTTCCCGATAGACGCGGCGAATCTCTGGTAAGTAACATGTGCTCACCGGGTGAATGACCAAATCGAATTCGGAATCTTGAAGTGCGGAGAGTTGATCCATCGACGTTTCGATCAACCGCAGGTGCAAGTCATACTGACGTGCGATGACGCGGTCGCGTTCCAGCATCTCCGACGAGAAATCAACCACAGTGACGTTACCACCAGCGGCAGCATACAACGGCCCGTGCCGACCGCCTCCGGCCGCCAAACACAGCACGCGCCAACCTGCGATGCTTGGACCCAGCCAGCCCATACTATCGACCGACGCCAACGGCGCTGCCAACTCTTCCGCACTCACCGGTTTCGCCAGACGATGCCCCGCAGAGGCCATCCGCTGCCAGGCCAGGCGATTGCGGTTCACGAATTCTGAAACAGATGGTTCCCAGCCGGACATGATATTTGTCTTCCTTATCATTTATTACCCAGTACCCATTACCCATAACTCAGTACTGTGCGTTGTCATGCCTGTTTTCAACGACAATCTGCGATTTCCCCAATCGCGGGCCTGATCAGCCAGCGACGTATTTCGAAAACCGCGTGTTCCGTACAATACGTGGAGAATGATAAATGTATGGCAGGCAATGTTGCTTGTCACCCGATGTTCGAAGGCAAAGCACAGTCGATGAAAGTGGACTCCACCCCTACTCCGTTCAGGCGTCGATGGATGAAACGGTTTGCCAAAACCGCTCTGGTATTACTCATTGTATGGCTGATCGGTGATTTTACTTACTCGCGGTGGGTGGCTTGGAGTTGTGCCGCCTGGGAAGCGGAAATGGAGTGGTCGGCCAATGGTGTGATGGCAGGATGCGACGCTTACTCACTGGGTGGCGGACCGAGTGCAGTCTTGTTCATTCATGGGCTCAATGAAAACCCGTATACCTGGCGGAAGATGGCTCCGATGTTTGCCGAAAGTGGTTTCCACTGCCGCGTGATGCGACTTCCTGGATTCGGTGAACGAACGCGCGAATATGGAGCCTTTTCGGTTGCCGATTGGAAATCAGCAGTTGAAAAAGAGATTTCGGATTTGCGTTCCTCGCATCGGCGCGTTTATGTGGTTGCGCATTCGTTGGGTGCAGCCGTGTTGATCAACTTGTTGTTGGAAAATCCAGGTCTGGCTGACGGAGCCGTGTTGTTGGCACCGGCCATCGAAGTTTCCAACCGCCGCAGCCCTGTGGGGTCCGTGCGGTTCTGGCATCGGTTGTCCCATGGCCTGTTCTTCACGCGAGTCGTATCGTCGCCTTTTGACAATAATGCCCAAGATCCAGAGGAACGAGCACCGATTAAGCGGAATGTGTTTACGCCTCGTCGCGTCATCGGCAATTTGTTCTGCTTGGTGGATGCGAATCGAGGGCGGGCCAAGGAGTTGCGGTTACCCTTGTTGATTGCTGTGGGCAGCGACGACCGCATCGTCGAGGCAACGGCAGCAGAAGCCTTTTTTCAGGAATTGTCGAGTGAACAAAAAAGGTGGGTCGTCAATGACCGCGCGGGTCACGTTCTGCCCTTTGACTTTGGATGGGCCGAGTTGGCTCGTGACTGCATCGAGTTCTTGCAGAGTATCGATTCTGAACGCGATCGGGAACACGAAGGAAAATCGCCGGGCAACTTAAACTCGAGATCTGGTCGCCCGGCGGGTTTATGGATTTGTAACCGTTCACGAAATGTAGGGTGCATGGAGCAAGTCGATCGACAAGACACGTTAGCTTAGACGATTCGATCTGCGACACTCACAGGATTTCGATCGACAACAAGACGAATTGCGGAACGCACCGGAACCAGGAGTTGCCATCGATACCGTGAACGGCTACATGGTTTTGTTGATCGCAATGTAGTGGCCGAACACACCCTGGATGAGGTTTGCCGTGGTTCCGAGGGGTCAGGTCCGCGTTTTCGGCCATCGTCTGTTCTCCAAGTCATGTAGATTGCCCGAAACATGGACCAGACCCCGGCCCGTAACCAGTTACCTCATCAGTCGTTACTTGGCCGACGGGAGGAGGTGCACAAAATTCGACAGCACCGGGATCGGCCATTTGTTGCCCTGACAAGCCTGAATCATGCAATAGATGCTGAGGGCGATACCCCCGACCCCCACCAGCATGGAAGCCACGTAGGCAAGCAGATTGATGATCGGGATCATGGAGATCATAAACAAGGTTACGTAGAGGCCCATCCAAAAGATCATCAACACCACGCCTTGTCGCGCATGCCACGAGATAAACTCGTCATCCTTTTTGACAAAGAAGGGAACCAACGCAAAAACCCCAAAATAGCTCAAAATGCACATCACCGTGTCAGGTTTGTCACCCAACTGCTGTGAGGTTGGCCCAGATTGACGACCTTCGGAGTTAGCCGCGGGCCCCCCTTGATCGTCATGATGGCTGTGGTGCATGTGTGTTGGCCGCTCCGATAGCGGAACGGATTCTAGTGCTGCTGCAGACGCTGACATGGTACGATGTCCTTTCTATTGGGTAATCGGTTGAGTCGTTTACAGTTCCAATATACTACCAGCAAACCCGACTTAGGAATCCATAGCAAAGTCAAAGTTGCAGGTTTAATTCTGCGGAGTACAAAATTGCCTGAATTGAACGAAGTATTGTCACCCGACCGCGGCCTTTACTTGTTGGAGGATCGTCACGCTCCGGCAATGCAACAGCTTCTGAGTGATTATGCGGTCACGCAATGGACTCGTATCCCATATCCCTATCCGGAGGGAGCCGCGTTGGCTTTTGTGCGGGAGCAAGTCGAAAAGAGGCAACAAGGTCAATCGTACTCGTTTGCGATCGAGCAACGGGGGCTTTTGGTGGGTGTCTGCACGCTGATGGATGTTAACGAGCGACGCGGCGAATTGGGGTATTGGATTGGCCGAGCGTTTTGGGGGCAAGGGCTGGCTACTTTCGGCGTGAAGTGGATGTTGGAGTTTGCCTTCCAGAACCTGAAGTTGGACGTGGTTCAAGCACATGCATTGGAAGCCAACGCTCCGTCGCGACGGGTGCTGGAGAAAAGTAACTTTCGGTATTTGGGAATCGCTCGCTGCCACGACTGTGCGATGAACCGTCCGGATGAACCGGTGGTTGCCTTCGAACAGACCCGGGCGGAATGGTCAACCGCGCGCCACGCCAACGACCTGACGGCACTTCATCCGGCTCTTCGCGCGCTTGTCGATGCCGAGTTGGCAATGGGAAACGAAATTCGGGAATCGAGTCAGGGTTGGCCCGAATCAGGCAGTGTGGTGATTCGTTTGCGCGCGCCGTTTCGTTCGGACTTGCAACATTTGCCCGCAGCTGTCGCGTTGTCCAACATCAATGATCCTC
>DAOLCX010000458.1:0-3416 GCA_035327685.1 Pirellulaceae bacterium
GCAGCGCCAGCGGGCCGTGGTCGGCGGCGGCGAGGTAGGCGCGGGAACGGCGGGCGGCTTCGATGAGGTTGGCGCGTTTGTATTGGCCGTAGTGGAATTGGATATGGTTGGGGTAGAGTTCGGCTAAGTGTTCCAGTAGGCCGGGACGATGGCCGTTTTTGGTGTAGATGAGCAGATCGTACTCGGCGGTGAGTGGGCCTTCGGGTATGGGGTCGATGGGATAAGGCCACATAACGATTTTAGATTTGTTGTTGGGGCCGCGGTTGGCCAGAATCAGGTCGCGGTACCACTGGCTGTGGCAGAACATCATCAGGCAGTTTGGCGAATCGAGCAGGGCACATTCTTCCTGGTCGATCCTGGGTGTGGCCGAATTGATGAACAACATGTTGGGACCTTGGATGAGGGGAAGCCCCTCAGCGTCCCACCACATGGCGTAGCGGCGGTCTTGCCAGTTCCAGAACCAAGGGATGGCGCCATTATTGACGGGTAGCGGTCTGATGAAGAGCCAATCGAGTCCTTCGTCGGACCGCTTGCGGAGTTCTCTCTGCAGCGCGTACATGCCATTTTGTGGACCATTAGTGCCGGGCTCCAAAACCGGTCCGATCAGCTCAATGGGTGTGCGATCCGTATTTGGATTGACGTGCGGGCCGAATGTGATTCGTCGAATGATCGGAAGATTGGGCTCGTAAATAATTTTGTGTCAGTTGTCAGATTGCAGGAATTATAGAGTTTTCGGCTGAGTCGTTCTTCGAACATGATCGCAGCGTGGTTCAAGGCGGCTTTCCAGTGTGGGATCACCATGGTCCATTTCTTGGATGCTTCGTGGATCGCCAGGTAGAGACTGATTGCCCTCTCGCCCAGCGAGTCGTCGCCTCGTATGTGGTTCGTGTTCCTCTCACCGGGAGTTTGCCTACTGCTTCCTTCAGATTCAGGGTCGCCCCTGACACCCTTACAGTTCGGCTAGGAGTTGCTGTCATCAAGGCCTCCATCGGGACTTGCACCCGACAAGTTACTTCCTGGTTCGGGTTCGCTCCTCAATTGCAAGCGTCAGTCAATGACGCTTCGCGTCATGCCTGACGCACAATGCAAAAACCCGCTGGGGTCAGCCAGCGGGTTGATTTGCTGCGGGTCACCTGGCGGTGACCGCTTGAATGGAGGCGGCGGGGATCGAACCCGCGTCCCGCGATGTTTCCATGTCAGCCTCTACGTGTGTAGTCAATGATTTGAATCTCGCCCGCCAGGACGCCAATTGACAAGGCTTCCCGGCCGGCCAGACGAAAACATTGTTTAATCCCTGCCGTGTTCGACATGAGCCGGGACGAGCCGAATTTGGCGACGGACTTTTGGAGCTCTTCGGCTAAACTCCGCAGTCCGGACTGCCGTTTTGTTAGGCAGCCAAAGCCAAGTTGTTGTTGGCACTTAAAGTTTTGATCAGCTTTTTACGTGGCCTACTGATCAACCACGACACGCCACTGACACTTCCAGCACCCGGTCGATTCCAATTCGCCCCCAGATTCTCGAAAGCTGTCCCCATTATTACCTCCTCCCGCCATCATGTAAAGTCCTGCCCACCAATCCGCCCATGATGCGGCACATATTCACCGAAGATGCGCATGGAATTGCGCTGGCATCTCGTGTGAAAGAAACGGACACTAAAACAGCAACTGAGGCTGAACAGCAAAGTGCCGCTGGCTGTGATACCTTCTAGATCAAACAATTCTTGGGGGCATGGGGACAAACATCGTCACCGTCACAGTTTTGATGGCCAGGCTTGGTTCTGGTGCGTTCCGCGAAGTCTTCTTGTTGTAACTCGAAACCCTGTGAGTGTCGCAGTTCGATTCGCCCAAGCTAACATGTTTTGTCGACCGACTTGCTTCACGCACCCTATATTTCATGAACGGCTACCTAGCATCAAACACTTTTTGACAGCCCCGCTAAGTCCTGCACTGGAACTGAAACATAATCCTACCCCTCGTCTGCCATGCGTCGCTCTGCCGCAAGTAGTTCACAGGCACAGACACCTTGATCACAATTGTTCTTCACGATGAAATATGCAATTGAACTTAACCGAGGAAAATCATGTCTCACGATAAATCATCGAAACAGCGACGCGTCGATCTGCGGTTCGATTCGATCGATCAAGTGTTGGCCGAAGTCGAACGGATCGCGTCTGCCGATCGAGCCGGCAAATTAGTGGCCCTTGGAAACTGGACGCCCGGCGAAATCCTGTCGCATGTCGCGGCCTGGATCGAGTACGGGTACCAGGGTTACCCCATGAAAAAAGCTCCCTGGCTGTTGCGCGTGATTTTGCGCCTGGGGTTGGGCCGAATATTGTCCAAAGGGATGTCGGCGGGGATGCGGATCCCGGGTGCCCAAGAAGGGACCTATGGGATGGAGAAGATGGAAACCCAAGCAGCCGCGCAGCGACTTCAAGCGGCATTCATGCGTTTGCAAAGCGGCGAGGAAGCATCCTTCGACAGCCCCGCTTTTGGTCCCATGAGCCACGACGACCGCATCCGGCTTAACCTGCGCCATGCCGAGCTCCATTTAAGCCACTTGAGTTATTAATCCGAGCGAACGCTTGGGAACGGTTTAAGAATAGCGTCGGGGTATCAGCACTTCGCACTCGCTGAAGTTCGGCCTGAGACCGTTAAACACTGGGTTACTCCTGGGCAGTCGAATTCCGGCCAGTGCCACCCAATTCCCGAAGTCGTTTTCACGGGTTCCTTAGGGATCGGGAGAGTTGTTCCAATTCCCAAATCAGGATCCGACCGTCTCCCAATCCAAAGGCCGCTGTTTTGCCGTTGGGCGAAATGGCGGCGCCGAATATCTGTTGTAACTCAAGTGGGCGATCCACAACAATCTCTCCCGCTTCCAGATCGATGACGATCGCGCGCGGATCGCGCAGACGGCTGTCCACAATCAACATTCGGGTGCCGTCCCGCGAGACGCAAAACAGATTTGAGAGGATTCCGTGTCTTCCCGGATCGAGCCGAGTGACGTGGCGCACTTCATCGGCTTGCAAATCCGCAAACAGGACATCGGTATTGTCCACGACCAGGACGTGGTTCGGATTTTTGCAGCACCACGTTAGGCCGTCACTACCGATGCGATGAATTGCGATTCGATTCACTAACGTGGCCGTCCAGGCGTCCAGCAGTTCCAAATGGTTTTGGCGGATCGTCGCAACTCGTTGACCGTCGGGAGATATTCCCCACTGGCTCAGCCGCGTGAAATCGCCGCGCGCGGAATTGAAGTCTTTGGAGTACACCAACCGTTCCTGGCCGTGGTTCCACATCGCCAGCCGACCTCGCTGGCGGTTGCCAATCATGCTGATCAGGACATGGCGTCCGTCGCCTGATAGCTCGAATTGGCTGATGCGCCCATGTTCGGGGGCTGACGACTCGTCGCCCCGA
>DAOLCX010000459.1:0-3390 GCA_035327685.1 Pirellulaceae bacterium
CATCTGGTCATGCGCGATTACAAAGGGCTCCTGGAATAACAAACTTTGGTTCCGAGCCGTTCATGGCCACGGCGGGTTGGGCGGTGCGAAAAGGGTTCCTGCATGCGACTTGTGTTGATTGGCGCACCCGGCTCTGGCAAAGGAACCCAATCGGCCTTACTCTGCCGCCATTACGGAATCCCTCATCTTTCGACCGGTGAAATCCTCCGGGAAGCCAAACGCTTGGGGACGCCTTTGGGAAAACGCGTCGCTCCGATTATGGATTCGGGAGGCCTGGTCGATGATGCGTTGATGTTAGAAGTCGTCCGCGAGCGTCTGCTTCGAGAGGATTGCCTCCAAGGGTTTTTGCTGGACGGCTTTCCGCGAACACTGCCGCAGTCGAACGATTTGGATCGGCTGTTGGGCGAGTTCGGCTGGCCGCTCACCGCCGTTATTGAGTTGCAAGTGTCGTTGGCTGAGTTGGAGCGCCGTCTGATCAACCGTTACCACGAGATGGAGAATCCTCGGCCCGAGGACCAGCCAGACGCCATCAGCAAGCGTTTGGATTTATTCGAGAAATTGACGAAACCCATCCTTGACCACTACCGCGCAGCCGGCCTGTTGCACTCCATCGACGGCATGCGCACGCCGGACGAAGTATTCAACGAAGTCCGCGCTGTCTTAAGCGCTCACGTCGGAAATACCTGAAACTCTGTGGCCTCCACCATGGGCCTGGATACGTGAATCAGGCATGATCGGCGAAGTTAGTATCGATTGACATCCATCTTTGCGGCTTCGCGTCTTGGCGCGCGGCCAGGGTCGGGATGGACTGTCAATAATCGTAACCCGAAGCGCAAGTGAGGGACAAATCGGCAATTCCTCCCGCGACTGCCAATCGAGTATGGCAGGTTAGATCGCTTCTGTTGTGACGGTGCAGGGGGGAAGGGATTCCA
Organism: Pirellulaceae bacterium; assembly: GCA_035327685.1. Lineage (GTDB taxonomy): Bacteria > Planctomycetota > Planctomycetia > Pirellulales > Pirellulaceae > BJ22. Next base: position 933 of record DAOLCX010000459.1, read on the forward strand.
AGAATATTCGGCCATAGGGCTTGGTGCGAATGCGTGGGTCGAGGACCACGACAATGCCGGTGTCCGTGGCCGATCGAATCAACCGTCCAAACCCTTGTTTGAACTTGATGACCGCTTCAGGCAGTTGATACTCGCTGAACGGGTTGCCCCCTCGGGCGCGGATCGCTTCCAGCCGCGCTTCCAACAACGGATGGTCCGGAACACTGAACGGCAATTTGGTGATGATTACGTTTCTCAAGGCGTCACCCTGGATATCGACGCCTTGCCAGAAGCTGTCGGTGCCAAACAGGACACTGCGCGGCGTGGCGCGAAACGTTTCAATCAGCTTGGCGTTCGCCAAGCCGTCTGCCTGAGACAACAATCGCATGTTCTGGCTGGTAAACCAGGAGCTCAAATCGCGCGCAGCGCGCTTGAGCATCTCATAGCTGGTAAATAAGACAAACGCATGGCCATCGGTACGCTGCACGTAATCGGGAATGGCGTCGATGCATTGGCGTTGGTGCAATTCCCGGTCGCTGGCGGGGTCGGCCAAGTTGGCGACAATAATCAACTGGCACTGTTTGACAAAATCGAAGGGGCTTCCCAATTGCAAGTGCTCACCACCGCTGACTCCCAATCGGCTGGCGAAGAACTGAAAGGATTTCTGTTTGCCGACGGCAATGGTGGCGCTGGTCAGCACGCACGTGGGGACTTGATTGAACAACATCTCGCCGAGCATCGGCCCGACATCAATCGGCGCGGCGTGCAAACGAATATTGGTACCGCGCCGTGATACGGTAGTCTCGATCCAATAGACGGAATTCTCTAATGACTGAGTCCGCCATTGCTCGACTCCAGCGGCTAATGTTTCCAGGCGTTCAGCGGCGGAAGTCAAATCCAGTTTGTTAGCAGGTTGGTTTTGTTTATCGCTGGCGTCTTTCATGTGCCGCGACAGTTTCATCAAGGCCGGCGTAAGCTTGTTGGCGACGATACCAGCAGTACGGACGCGCTGGACCAAGTTGTCCATACCGCCTCGGCTGGATTCACGTCTGAGCCAGGCGCGGATGTCGTCAAAAAATTCGTGGGCCTCGGCATGGCAGCGCGTCGCCAATCGAATCCCTTCGGACAACTCGCGCTCCACCAACAGCCCCTTAAAGGTCGTTTCGCTATAGAGCCTGTTGAGATTATAGGTGACAGCCCCGCTGGTGACGGTCAAACCCAGATGATCGCTGGCGACTGATTCCAGCGTGTGGGCTTCGTCCAGGACGACCATCTCATAGTCCGGCAGGACGCTGACGCCGTGCCGCCGCAGAGCCAGATCGCTGAAAAACAGAGCGTGATTGACAATCAAGAGATCGGCATTGACCAGGCGGCGCCGGGCGGCAAAGTAAAAACAAGAGTCGTGTTGCGGGCACTTCTTCCCCAGGCAATTGCTGCTGTCGCTTTGAACTTCTTCCCAAACTTGTAGGGACGGCCTCACGGGGAGGGTGGCTTTGGTCCCGTCAGTCGTTTCCGAGGCCCAGCGGCGGATCGACTGCAACTGTTCGTGTTCGAGCGGATCGCTGAATAGAGAATTGGCTTTGGCCAAGGCGGCCAGCATCCGCCGCAAGCTGAGGTAGTTCCCCCGGCCCTTGCCGAGGACGGCAGAAAACTCAATCGGCAACACGGCGTTGAGAAGCGGAATATCTTTGGAGATCAATTGTTCCTGTAAGTTAATGGTATGCGTGGAGACGACAACCCGGCGGCGGCGTTTGGTTTCGGAATCGGGGACGGATTGCGCATCTGCCAGGCTGAGGATGGCCGGAACCAGATAAGCAAAGCTTTTGCCGACGCCAGTGCCGGCTTCGACAATTAAGTGCTTTCGCTGCTGGATGGCGCGGGCGACTGCCTGGGCCATTTCGAGTTGCTGGGGACGCAACTCAAAACGGGGTAAGCGGGCGGCCACCAAGCCGTGGGATCCCAACACTTCGGCTGGCGTCAAGGAATTTTCGCTAGTCAATGTTCCCCCCGGTTACCGCTGGTCGAATGGAGGCCCGCTTCGCTGGTTTGCGAAGCTGGCTGTCTCAAATTTGGATGGTTCGCTGCAGTTTGTCTCAGATTGTTCCCGATCAAGGCGCGTTCGCCAAGGTCGAAGCGGAAAATTCCAGTGGATTGACGGTATTCCACAGGGTCCAATTGAAAAACGGAATTGGCACGGCAATTGCGTTCTTGGTGAACTTCGTACAGGGCGGACGAGGCGAGAATTTCTCTCATCAATGATCTCCCGAAACTTGCCTCTCGGTTTTGTCTGTTCCTGTACGTTTTATTGATACATACGTATTCCAAACGGAAGTCCTCCGGGACAGCCAAAAAGACGAAGCAGATTCAGTTATTATTTTGGGTGCGGTCACCGCCAATTGGCAAGGCCGAACAGAGATGAGCCGACTCGCTGAAAATTGCGAGCCGGCTTTTTTCTTCATACCTTGGGAGCCAATTTCGC
>DAOLCX010000460.1:0-3390 GCA_035327685.1 Pirellulaceae bacterium
GATCCCGCTCACTTTGCGAAAATTGGGTACTGATCCGGCCACGGCGTCGAGCATCTTCTTAACGACCGCCACCGACGTGGCCAGCATGGGGTTGTTTCTGCTGCTGGCGAGTTTGATGCTCTGACGTCGCCGGTGTCCCTCCATTCCCAACCCGACAACAGACTTTCTCAAGCTGGGGATGAACTCTCGGGAGATCCCGGCCAGGTTTGACCAGGAGCGCCAGGCTGTGGCGATGATGGGCCATCCTAGCATTGCCAAAGTATTTGCTGCTGGCGTCACGCAAACGGGCCGTCCCATTTTCGTCATGGAGTTGGACGGAGTGAGCCCGATCAAACGGCTTTGCGACGAACAACAACTGTCGATCCGCGCCCGGCCGGTGTTGTCTATCAAAGTCTACTCCGTGGCTTGGGCGACAGTTTGGCTCGACGAAGTTGGTGTGGACAAGGATCTAGCTATTTTTTATGGCGGGTGACTTTGGAGTGATAATCCAAACTACGGTGCGTGGTGATTCCTAGCAGAGTATGTAGAATGCCACTATCGCGGTGATACACCGTGGGAGATTTCACCTGGCGTTTGCTGATGTTTTGATGAGCCTGTTGATGTACTGGCTGTCGGCCAAAGGGACCTTTGTGGTCAATAAGCAGAAGCCGAACCACTCGACCAAACTGAAACGGCTGGCCGAGTTATTGGATGAACTGTCCGATGAAGAGGATCGCAAAGTAATTGTCTTCAGCGAGCGGACCACGATGTTGGGTTTGATTGAACCGCTCTTGGAAGAACACAACATGCGTTGCGTACAGTTGGACGGCAGTGTCCCGCAAGCCAAACGTCAATTGCTGGTCCCTGAATTCCAAACGAATCCGCAATGCCGGTTAATCGTGATGACGAATGCCCGAAGCACCGGATTGAACTTGCAGTCGGCCCATTCGGTCATCAACGTCGATTTGCCTCGGAACCCAGCGGTCCTGGAGCAGCAGATGGCTCGCGCGCACCACATGGGCCAGAACCAGAATACTCAGGTGTTTAATCTGATCACTGAACAGACTCTGGAAGAGAGTTTGTCGATCACGTTGGCGGACAAACGAATATGGGAGCTGGCCGCGATTAACACCGAAACGGACGTGGACACGCTGGCCTGCAATCTGGGGCGCTGGGGACTGCCAATCAATTGCGCAGCTTCGCTACTGATCGCGAGTGTCATCTGCATCATTTTGCAGTTCTATGGTGTGGTGTGTGCTCAATCGCCAGCCGAGCCGCTGAATGTCGTGGTGCTGGTGGCCGACGACCAACGGTGGGACTCGCTCGGCGCAGCGGGCAATGCGGTTATTCATACTCCGCATTTGGATCAACTGGCCCAAGACGGCATCCAATTCAATCGCTGCTACGTGACGACCAGCATTTGCATGACCAGCCGCGCGTCGATTTTGACCGGGCAATACATGTCCCGTCACGGTATCGACCAGTTTGGCAAGTCATTGACTCCTGAACAGTTTGCCGAAACCTACACCGGCGCGTTGCGGGCTGACGGGTACTTTAGCGGCTTCGTCGGGAAGTATGGTGTCGGTGCGCCACCTGATGGTGGGTTTGACTTTGTTCGCATTTATGGCGGCCAGCATTGGGTCGAGCGCGGGGGAACCCAAGTCCACGTCACCGAGCAGAATGCGCGCGACGCGATCGAGTTTCTCGAGTCGCGACCGTCTGATCGCCCGTTTGTCCTGAGTGTTTCGTTTTTCGCTCCCCACGCCGAAGACGGGGCTCCGCAGCAGTACCTGCCGCAACCTTGGAGCGCGCCACATTATGACGGCAAACAGGTTCCCGTCTCCGAATTGATGAACTCCGAGTATCTCGACGCGCTCCCCGAATTCCTGCGCGCCGCCCGCAACGAAGGGCGAATCCGATTCCATTGGCGATTCGACACGCCCGCACGATTTCAAGAATCAATGATTAATTACTACCGTTTGATTACCGAAATCGACGACGCGGTCGGGCGGATTGTGGCCGTTTTGCAACAACAAGGCGTCCTCGAACGGACGCTGATTATTTACACCGGTGACAACGGCTATTTCCACGCGGAACGAGGGTTGGCCGACAAATGGTACCCCTACGACGAATCGATTCGAGTCCCATTGTTGATTCACGACCCTCGACTCTTTTCGGAACGGCGCGGGCTCCAAATCGACTCACTGGCGCTGAATATCGATCTTGCGCCGACCATCTTGGAGGCGGCCCATGTGAATTTGCCTCAGGGTGTCCAAGGCCGAGACTTGGGACCCCTCTATTTGAACAGCGACGCATCGGGCGAATTGCCGCCTTGGCGAGAGGAGTTTTTCTACGAGCATCCGACGATCACCAACCGCGAACGAATTCCCGCTTCGCAAGCTGTGGTGCGCCGAGACGTCAAGTACATTTATTGGCCGGAGTGGGAATACGAGCAACTGTTTGACTTGACCGAAGATCCTACCGAAAAGCAAGACATTGCCCACGATCCGGATAATCGTGATAGACTATTGCACTTCCGGAACCGATTGCGGTTGTGGCGAGATGATGTGAAGTGATCTGAAAGGGGTCCGGAGTCTGTTCCGATTGGCGGTTAGTGTTTTTTTGAGCCGCACGCGCCAACGCCAATCGGAACAGACTCCCGCCCCCGTTTGCGTGGAGGATGTTTAATGTTTCGAGCAGTGATGATGTTTGCTTTGCTATTGGCCACGCTCGTGGCGACACCCTTGGCCGCCCAGGATCAGCCGCTGCAGGTGTACATCCTGGCCGGGCAATCCAATATGCAAGGCCATGCTCAGGTGCGGACTTTTCCAGCCTTGGCCCTCGATCCGCAAACAGCTCACATCCTGGAGATGATGCAAGACGATCATGGATCGCCGATCGTGTGCGAGCACGTTTGGATCTCGGCGCTCGGTGCAGCGGACGGCGATGAAATTGAGAAGTGCGGCCAATTGACGGTCGGCTTTGGTGCCCTCGCCCGCGAACCCAAGATCGGACCCGAGTTTACATTTGGGATCTATGCGCAACGATACGTTGACCAGCCCATCCTGATCATCAAGACTGCCTGGGGCGGTAAGAGTCTGCACACAGATTTTCGCCCGCCCAGTGCCGGACCGTTTAAGTTTCATCCTTCTCAATTGGCTGCCTTGGAACAACAGGGTAAAGACTTAGACGCCGTGAAGGCGGAGAAGGAGCGCGAAACGGGTCGTTACTATCGCCTGATGATCGAGCACGTCAAGCAGGTCACGGCAGATATCAAGCGGGTTTATCCGGGCTACGATCCAGCGCAAGGTTACGAATTGGCGGGTTTCGTGTGGTTTCAAGGTTGGAATGACATGGTCGATTCCGGTGTCTACCCGCAGCGTAGCCAGCCCGGAGGTTATGACCAATACA
>DAOLCX010000461.1:0-3389 GCA_035327685.1 Pirellulaceae bacterium
AGAGTGACAGCTTCCCAAGCTGCATGTCGCGAGTTCGAATCTCGTCACCCGCTTTTTGAAATGCCACAGCAGACACATCTTTTGCTCGTGTTGATCGCAGGGGTTCGATAGTTTGAAAATGTCCACGGCATTGTGTGGCGCCAACTGCAACAAAGTGACTCATGTTTGTGACCATCTCAATACCCATCCCCGCAATGCCTTCGACGACGTATTTGAACCATCGCGGGCTTGAGCGTTGGTGAAGCGTACCGCGAAAGATGAACAATTAAGAACAGTTGTTCTACAATATCGTGAACGGTTACATTTGATTCACCCGTTGGATAAGTCAATGAAACGCTTCAAAGCTTTGGCTGTGGTTGTATGGGCTGCTCAGGTCGTGTTGGTGTTGGGCGCGACTCGGGCCGATGAGGGGAGTGGCTCGGATCAGCCTGTCGATTGGGGGGCGGTGCAGAATCGCTTAAAAGGGATTTTTGAGTGGGGGGAGTGGCGGGCAAAACGCTTCGAAGCCGAATGGCTCCCCGATAGCTCCGGCTACGTCGTGAACCAACGGCAAGACGGACAAGATCAACTTGTGAGGTACGACGTTCACACCGGAGAAAGGGGGCTTGCGCCGGAGATTCGGCGACCGCCGCAACTGCTATCGCCGGACGGGGGGCGTGTTCTGGTGAATCGCCGCCGCGGTCTTTATTGGCGTGAACTCCCCTATAGTGAACCACAACTGGTCATCCAACCGCCCGAACAGCGAGAAGTGTTTTATCGCAATCCCGCTTGGAGTCCCAATGGGGGACGAATTCTTTTCGTCGAGAGCGATGAATCAGACCTCAAGATCAGGAAGATGCTGGTTCCCACCGATCCGTCTTATCCATCCGTACGAGAACAGCGGTTTGCGCGAGTTGGCGAGTCGATTCCCAAACTGCGCGTCGGCGTGCATGACATCGAGGCCCAGGAAACTCATTGGTTGCCGCTCGAATCTCCTGAAGAGGGATTTTACTTGAGCCAGGTTGAATGGGCCGGCAATAGCCGCGAGGTCCTGGTCGAAACACTCAGCCGTTTTCGGGACCGCCGCTCGTTTTTGTTGATCGATGTGGACACCCATTCCATTCAGACACTATTCCGCGAAACCAATGTGGCCTGGGCGGAGGCCAGCCAGGGAAAGAATTTGCGACTGATGTGGCTCAATGGAGGTGAGCAGTTTATCGTGATTAGCGAAAAAGATGGATGGCGCCACGCATTTCTCTACCGTCGCGACGGACATGAATTGGCGACGTTGACCCCTGGCGATTACGATATCATCGACCGGGCGGCGGTCGATGAGGCCAATGGCTGGTTCTATTTTTATGCGTCACCAAACAACGCCACGCAGAAATATCTGTATCGCGTGCCGCTCAATGGAAGTGGCACAATAGAGCGGGTGACTCCCTCGGATCAAACAGGAACTCACGACTATCATTTTTCGCCCGATGTGCGGTGGGCATTTCACACCCGATCGACCTTTGACACGCCGCCGATCACGGAACTGGTTACATTGCCCGATCATCGGACGGTTCGAACGCTGGAGGAGAACGCGGACTTGCGTCAGAAAGCGTCGGTGCTTTCAGAAAATCCGACCGAGTTTCTCACGTTGGATATCGGAGACGGAGTGGTCATGGACGCCTGGTTAATGAAACCCAGCCACTTTGACTCGTCGAGAAAGTACCCGGTCCTTGTTTACGTGTATGGAGAACCCCATGCGCAGACGGTCTTGGACGGATGGGCTACCGTGCACGATCAGTTTCATCGCACGGTGGCCGAGTTGGGGTACATTGTCGTGTCGATTGACAACCGTGGCACTCCTGCTCCTAAGGGGGCCGATTGGCGTCGCAGTGTTTTTGGAAGTTTGGGGCCACTTTCGACCGAGGATCAGGCCGCCGCCTTACAAGCACTGGCACGGGAGAAGCCTTTTGTCGATCTGTCGCGCGTGGCTATTTGGGGTTGGAGCGGAGGAGGTTCCAATACGCTCAATGCCATGTTTCGCAAACCTGATCTGTATCAGGTCGGCATTGCAGTCGTCCCCAAACCTCAACCCCATTTGTACAACGCCTGGTTCCAGGAGATCTACATGCGCACTCGTGAAGCCAATCCAGAGGGATACCAGCAGTCCGCGCCCATCAACTTTGCCGAAGGTTTGCAAGGCAAACTGTTGATCATTACCGGTTCGGGTGAAACGAATACCCATATCCAGATTATCGAGGGCCTGGTGGATCGTTTGATCGAGTTAGGGAAGCCATTTGACTACATGGTGTACCCCAATCGGGACCACGGATTGCAGGAGGGTGCCGGCACGGTCGTTCACGTGCGGATGCTGATCATCCGCTACCTGGTTGAACATCTTCCTCGCGGGACGCGTTAAACTGGAACGCACCTATTCGCGAGATTCTAGATCAATGGTCCTCAATGGTTCATCCTAGGACATTGGTGAACCGAGCCTCGGTTTCGAACAATTGAGGACCGTTGTTCTACAATTAGGTTTTTCCGCCAGAGTCCGTGAACGGTTACACTGAAGAACACTCCGTTCGATCAGCCGGGGATAATATGGTGAAATTCAGACGTTTGACATTACTGACAGTGTTTGCCGGCATCGTGTTTGGTTCGTTGACCGCGACGGCGCAAAACCTGGAGGAGCTACTGCAGCGAATCTCGTTGGCTGAACTCGCCGCTGGGGCTAACCAACTCGGCGACGCGGCTCGCGGGGCGATCATTTTTCACCAGCCCAGTATGGCCTGTGCGAAATGTCATGCGATCGGCAGTGATCGTGTGACTGCGCTGGGGCCTGATTTGACCGCGTTAGGGGGAGGTGTCACCGATGAATCGTTGATCGAGTCGCTTCTCTTTCCCTCGAAGGTCATTCGCCAGGGCTTTGACTCGGTAACGATCCTGACCATTGACGGGAGATTGATTTCCGGTTTGCCGATCGAGCAGACTTCGGATCGTATCACGTTGCGCGATGTAGCGCGGGATGGCGAACTCGCCACCATCCCGATGGCCGACATCGAGCAGATCAAGCCTAACGAACTTTCGATCATGCCCGCCGGGCAATTGAACCAATTGAGAAGTCACCAGCAGTTTTATGACCTGGTTCGTTACTTGATGGAGATACGGGACGGTGGAGTGGTGCGAGCCCAGCAACTTCAACCTTCGGCATCGATGCTGACTTATACCGTGCCCGAGTATGAAAGCCGGATCGACCATGCAGGTTTGATTCGCACTTGGAACGTCGATTCGTTCCAGCGGGGTGAAGCGATTTACCGTCGCGTCTGTGCAAATTGTCATGGGACCCACGATCAAGTTGGTTCGCTGCCGACATCGCTCCGATTTCAAGACGGGCAGTTCAAGAACGGCAGTGACCCGTT
>DAOLCX010000462.1:0-3384 GCA_035327685.1 Pirellulaceae bacterium
TTTTTCGTAGGTGGGACCCGCCGAGGAAAAGTTGTTGGCGTTGTATTCGGAATCCGCTTGCCCCAACATCTGGTCAGCGCTGATGTGAGTCATGTACCAGGCCAGCACGGCCAACGCGATCAACAACAGCGCCAGCGTACCGGACCCCACATACAGCCACCGAGTTTTCCATTGATCGGACTTGTCGCGTTTGCCTGCGAACGTCAGTTTTTCACGGTGTTCGTTGTCGGTGACAGGGGCGTCCCAAGCATCATCAGCCCCCGTTGACGCGTAACCAGGGGCAGGTTGAGCATAGAACGGTGCGTCGAGGTCAGCTCGCACGGCCACCGCGACCGGAACCTCGACCACATTATGTGCCGAGGCGGTTGTTCCCTCTAATTCGTTCGGTTGATAATGGCGTGTCGGGCCGTGCGGTACTGGCGATCCGCCATTGCGTTTGCCCGCGGATGTGGTCGTTGGCGTCGAAACGGGCTTGGCCAATCGAATGCCGGTCAGATCGTCGGTATCAAACTCTCTTTCGGCGGCCTGTTGGACCGCGAATCCGCCCGCTTCGGCGCTGCGCAAGGGAATCTCACCCTCCAAAAAAGCAGCCCCCTCGTCGTCGGTCAAATGCCCCTTGGCGACCAAATATTTGATCACCGCTTTGGGTTTATGCCCCTTGAGCTGAATCTCGCGGCGCAGTTTGATCAGCGTCTTGACTTCGACCAATCCCGATCGTTCGATGCGATCCAGCAGTTCTTTGGCTGACATTCATTTCCTCTATATACCGTAACTCTGGCAGACCCTGTCCCGCGACCGAATCGGCCAACTAATAATCTTCTTCTGTCGTCCGCAAAATAATCTGGTCCATGCCGATCGCGATCCCCGAATCCCAGACGGCTGTGACACGACCGTGCGTGGATTCCGTATGAGCGCGAATCTTGAGGACGCGCGCACCAAAATCGACCTTGGCTTGTTTAATCCGCTCTCGCATTTCGCGCTCGGTTGGGGCTTCGACATCGCCCTGACTCTTCGTTGTCACAAAATAGGAGTTGTTTTGATCGACGATCACTTCGACATATTCCTCATCCACTTCCTGGTCGTCCGTTTTCACGATGGATGGGTCTTCCGTAATCGCCGGGGGCGTTTCAATGGTTTGTTGCAAAGTGAAGGAGGCCGTGACCATGAAAAAAATGAGCAACAAAAACACGACATCGACCATCGGCGTCATGTCCATGTCGTCGGCGGGCAATGGGCCCTTCTGAGAAAAATCGACTGGCGGATCTTCATCTCCGTCGTCCGGATCGTCATCTTCCAGGCCTTTCCAGGCCATTCGTCGCGCGCGATCGTCATCTCGGACAGCCGGAATATCCCGGCCGGGTTGCGCGGTCGTGACCGTGATCGACTCCAGTGGCGGACGGTCCCCGTCAGGCAAATGAGCCAACTCGCCCGTGGGCGGCATCAACTCAAAACCGCCTTCACCCGTTTCGTCCACCGACGAGGCATCTGACAAATTGATATCGCTATTCGTCACAGGGCTGCTACCGTTGTTGTTCAACACCAATAAAAATCTGACGAGTTTGAGCCATCGGCGAATTGCCGACTCCGCGCTTGATCAACTCGATGATTCCGGTTTTGGTTTCGCGGTCACCTTTGATCATGACGCCAATGGCATCGGGCCGTTTATTGAATTCGGATTCCACGTACTGGCCGATTTCCTCTTCGATGCCGATAGGGTCCGCGGCTCGGACCAGCGCCGACTCATTCTTAGATCGGCCCTTGTATATCAAATTGCTCCCTGGTGTGGGCCCGGGCACAGCGACCAGTACGATGCAGTTTTTCTCCGGGATGGTCGAACCATACTGGGCCTTGGGCATCGCCACTGGGTCCGATGGATCCATTTTGGAGCACATCACAAAGAACGCCAGCAACAAAAAGACGATATCGATCATCGGTGTGATGTCGAGTTCGGCTTCTTCCGTTTTTACTTTCTTTGGTCGGACATCGACCAATTCCGCTACCACATCGGTCATGCGTTTGCCACCGCTCTCTTACTTGTTGGGGAAACGGGTCAATGCATTGCGGAAGATCTCCAGGAATTGGTTGATTCCGTAGGAAACCAGATCGTCCATCTTGCGGATTTGCACGTTGATATAGGCTGTACACAACACCAACGGAATGGCAATCGCCAGACCCAACGCCGTAGTGATCAAGGCGAATTGAATGTCGCCTGCCAACTTGTCGGGTTCGACGGTCTTGGAGGCCGCCAATTTGGCGAAGGCCGCCATCATACCCATCACCGTTCCCAACAAACCCAACATCGGGGCTGACTTGATAACGGTATACACCCAACTGAGCCGGAAATCCAAGTCCTGCAACACATCGCGGTGAAATCGATCGACGACGAGTTGCTTGATTTTCGAGTAACTCATGTCGCGATTCTCGAGCGCCAATTGAGCCAACTGGCAGACCGCCCGCCGATCACCTTCGCAGACTTCGACAGCCCCCTGGTAATCTCCGCGACTAAGCGGCTGTTCAATCGCTTCCAGAAAAGCAATTTGTCCTTCTTCATTGGGAAATTGCTTTTGTTTTACCCGGTTCCAGACCACGATCACGCAGTAGGCCCCCCAAGCGGCCACCAAGCCAATGATCACGTAAATCAGATTTCCCAACGCTGAAAAAATTGTTTCCATGTTCCCTTCAACTTTTCGTTTAACCACACATCCGGAAAGGTTCCATTATGATCAACATCTGCCGATTCGCCAATCAATTGCGGTACGTTTGATTGGAGACTTCAAACCGATAGCCACCGCCCGCTTCTCTAATCTTGAAAAACGTGTTTTTCACTTCGCGCAAATCGCGCCCTTGTTGCCTCAGGTATTCCGCTTCGACCGCGCGCAACTGAGCCCGCGCATCGTCACTATAGAATTGAACAACCAACGAGTTATCGGCGTCTCGCCCCAGGGCGTCGCGCAACATGCGCTCGTCCCAACGCTGCATCCTCGCCTGTTGATGCCCAAAATAGACACTCTCTTGTTCCGTCTTACGGTCCGAGCGGATCACCCGCCGGGCCCCGCCGGGATCGGCCAAACGGAAAATCTGGTTGGTCACCTCGCTCACGGCACCCAAGTCAATTTTGAAATAACTCAACTGCCGCGCGTACGTGTTAATATCCGGCGATTCGTAAATGATCTTCCATCGTTTGTGCTCGGGGATGACACCGTCACCCCCCTTGCCGCCGCCATCGCGCGACCCCAACCCACGTCCTTTACCCATCACTTCCGCGGAACCATGCCGCACATCCAATTGAGCCTGGACCGATGACATGCTGACCTCCGCTTCCAACGCATTACTCAACTGGGGGATTTCCACTTCCGGAAACTCCTCAACACCCGGCTCCAGGAT
>DAOLCX010000463.1:0-3381 GCA_035327685.1 Pirellulaceae bacterium
GTCTTCGGCAGCTTTGGACTCCTCTCACTGCGCGAGCACAGTTTGGCCCAGGAACAACAGGTGGTCGATCCCGGACAGCAGCTAGTCGCGGCATTTGAGGCGGACGACTGGGATCAATTCAACGGCCTGCTGTCGAAGGGCATCTCACCAGACAGTCGCGATTCCGTCGGTCGGCCGTTATTGCTGGCCGCAATCGACCGCCGAAAGCATCAAGCAATCGAAGCATTGCTGGCTGCCGGCGCCGACGTGAATGCGGAACAAACGGGTTGGGAACGCCGACCGATTGAAGCAGCCTTTGACCGGAGCGAGCGGGCCTTGGTCCTCAAACTTCAAGAGCTAGGGGCCGTCGGCAAATTTGTGGACATCGATTCAGGCGCGCCGCTCCTTTCGGAAATCCCGGACCTGGAAATGTTGCTACACCGATACACACAAGCGTTGGATCAAGCCGATTCAGGCCTGATGGAATCGATCACCGACACCTGGCCCGCGGATTATCTGGAAAGTGTTGGACGCGGTTTATACAAAGATACGCGACCGATCACCTGGAAGATTGTCCAAGGTTATCGCCGAGATGACACCGCCACTTTTTTGGCAGAGGGCCAAACCCGAAGGGGAGTCAGGGAGCGATACGTAATCACCGCCTGCCTTCGCAATGGGGAATGGAAGTTGCTCCGGGACTACTGGGACGACTTGTATTCCTTCAGCTTTGATCGCTAAAGGGACCCTTTCAAGTGGTCGCCCCGCCGGATCGGAATTCGCGACGGGACGCCCCATTGCGAGTCGTCCCATGTGTTTGCCAGGGCCTATCTTCGGTTAACGACTTCCCGCGAACCGAGTTCTGCTCGATCCTGGGTTTCTCCGTTTTCGAAAACGGCGAAATCGCGAGGGACCTTTTGGGCTTGCAAGACTTTCCGTGGTGTCAGCCGCGTGTCGTGGTTGCTTCCTCGTCTGGCTTGTCGGTTTCAACATCTCCCTCGGGGCTTTTCTGACCTTCGGCAATTCCACGGAACAAATCGGTAAACGGTATTTTAATAGCCGTTCGACATCCCGCATCAGACCGCGTTCAGCAGGCGAGCAAAACGTGACGGCGTTTCCCGAGTCGCCCGCGCGGGCCGTCCGGCCAATGCGATGAACGTACGTCTCAGGAGTTTCCGGGCAATCGAAATTGATCACGTAGCGGATACCCCGCACATCGATACCGCGCGAGGCGACGTCGGTGGCGACCAAAATCGATAACTTACCCGAACGAAAAGCGTCCAGTGTCCGTTGCCGGGCGTTTTGCGATTTGTTTCCGTGGATCGCTTCGGCGCGGAGTCCGCGTTGATTGAGAATTTTGGCCAGTTTATCGGCACCATGTTTTGTGCGAACAAAAACCAGGGAACTCCCCTGCGGCCGCGATGTGAACAAATGCTCCAACAACTGGGCTTTGTCCGGCTGGGCGACATGATAAACGCCCTGTTCAATTCGTTCGGCTGACGCTTGTTGGGGCGCGACATTGATCGCCACCGGTTTGTCGAGCATGTCCTTTGCCAGCTCGCGAATGGCTGGCGGCATGGTCGCCGAAAACAACAGCGTCTGGCGCGGCTGCGGCAAGAGTTTCATAATTCGGCGGACATCCGGCAAGAAGCCCATATCCAACATGTGGTCAGCTTCATCGAGGACGACGATTTCCACGCCACTGAAATCGACAAACCCTTGTTCATACAAGTCGAGCAATCGCCCCGGCGTCGCCACCAAGATATCGACGCCACGTCGCAAGGCATTGACTTGGGGATTTTGATTGACGCCGCCATAAATCACGGCGGTCCTCAACCCACTCCCAGACCCATAACGCTCAAAGCCTTTGGCGATCTGAGCGGCCAGTTCTCGCGTGGGGGATAAGATCAATGCCCGAATTTGGCGGCGTTTTTTGCCGATCGGCGACGCAGATGACAAGCGATGCAAAATAGGCAGGGCAAAGGCTGCGGTTTTGCCCGTCCCTGTTTGTGAACATCCCACCAGGTCGCGACCGTTGATCACGGCAGGAATCGCCTGCTGCTGGACGGAAGTGGGTATTGAATATCCTTGTGTTGCCACCGCGCGCACCAATGGCGCAGACAGTCCGAGTGTTGCAAAATCCATATTTGTTCCTGAAAAAAATGTCGCGCGAACGCCGGTATGGCTGATGTGGTTGTCGCTGAAACCGATCAACGACGCCGTTTTGGAAACGGTCAATCCACTTATTCGAGCTTTGTTCCAGGAACAATCAGCAGGGCGAGAACGATTCGCCAAACTCAGGGAAGAGCGGGACCCACAGGGGAAACCTCTCTTAGCGAGGTTTCGCGGCAGCCGTTGGCTGCGGTCCCCAAGCATACATATCTAATCAACCTGGCAATCGTCAGGCACCGAGTCCGACGCCTGACGAAGCCTAATTATTACAGATGAAACCAGCTTTGTCCACCGCAAATCGTGAAAATTTGTCAATACATCGCTGCGGCAAAAGCGTCGGCGAGCGCTTTCGCCCGCGCGCCTGTGGATTCTGCAGCGCCCACGTTGTTGGCCGAATTAAACGTGATGAACACCTGAACATTGTTGGGAAACATCATCGATTGAGCCCGCGCGCCGCGGCCGTGGCCGTACGAGTCAGATTGATTGCCTCCGATTGAGCCGCCATGCATGAAAACCGTCCCAATCACCGATGAGGTCGTATAGAGCCCCAGACCTTTGGACTTCATTTCCGCCACGCGATCCTTGGGCAGGATGACTCCATTTTCCAATGCAGCCAGAAACAAAGCGTAATCCTTGGCCGACAAAACCCAACTGCCCGCCCCCATTTCGTACAACTGTCCCGCTTGTTGCGGATAGCCTGCCACGTTTTGATTCAAGTAATTGTACGAATACGCTTTGTTGTTGCTGGTGTAGTTTGCTTGCGGATTAGCGATCCCTGCCGGCAACAAGATATGGTCCCGCACGTAGTGCAAGTACCGTGTTGAACAACGCTCGTTAATACTGTCCCCTCGCAAGCCATTCTGTTCGAAATTGTGCATGTCGGAGGGCTTGTCCAAATAGGGAATGATGATCCGAAACAGCGCGAAGTTGGAGTTCCGATACTCGAATTGGGGAACGATCCAATTCATGTTGCTTGGCCCCGTCTTGATGGTCTGTTTCAAGCTGGCATATTCATCGGGGTCGCCATAGTCCGTCAAGCCCGACCGTTGCCGCAATAGATGGGCAAACGTCAGATGCTCTGTCATCGGCCCTTTCTCCCAATACTTGGGCAGGTAGTCGATAATCTTGTCGTCAACGCTCATGCCCTTGGAATGCAACAAATGGATGATGGCTGCGGCCGTAATGGTCTTGGACGTGCTTTGAGTGCACTTTTGAGTATCGGCGGTAAACGGA
>DAOLCX010000464.1:0-3373 GCA_035327685.1 Pirellulaceae bacterium
TGCCGGAGCTGACGAGCTGTATGGCGAAGAGGGCGACGACACGATCTATGGCGGACTCGGCAATGACACGATCTACGCGGGTGAAGGCGACGACCGCGTCTGGGGTGGCGCTGGTAACGATTTCATTGATGGCGGTCCTGGCGATGATGAAATCTACGGCGAAGACGGCAACGATGTGATATTTGGCGGACCGGGTAATGACCGATTGCACGGCGGAAATGGCAACGATCTGTTGGACGGCGGACCGGGTAATGACAGCCTGATCGCCGGAGCCACCGGCGTCAGCACGCTGACCGGCGGCGGCGGGAACGACCGGTTCTTGGTGTTCGAAAATGATGTCATCACCGATGTTCAAGATATCGACGCCGTGTTGTTGTTCCGCAATACGAACAGCAATTGGACCAACGGTCAGATGAAAGTGATCGATGATGGCTTGAAACTGCTCCATGAACATCTGGGCAACACGCGATTGTTGAAAGACTCTTTGTCCACCGCGCCCATCGTTTTTGAGAAGCGGAACACACTCCCAGTGGCCGGCATCTCGCGCAATCAGTTGAACGTGTTGTTTGACGGTTCGTTCGAGCGCGTGATTCAGTTTTCCAATTGGGATGACAACCAGGCTGCGGCCAACAAAGTCCGTGTCAATTACACCGTGATGGGCATCGCCCATAACTGGAATTCGACGCAGGAAATCGGAAACGTGGTGACGCCCACGCAATTCCGCTGGCAAGACTTCTTGTTGCAGAGTCAATGGACGAACGAGAATCCGAACCAACCCATGTTCTTTACTCGCTCAGGCAACAACCAATGGTGGTATGCCAATATTTCGAAGTTCGCCAATAACCCGTTGTCCACCCACAGCCCGTTCGAAGATTGGGCCACTGTGTGGGAGATCATTTTTGATGAAGACTTGAAAGACGAACGCCCGATATTAAACGCCAAGATCTTTGTGGTGAATCGGCTGTTTACAGCCTTGGCCGGTTTCCCGGGATAAAGCCATCGGGACCGAACACGACGGATAACCACCGGGCTTTGGCACCGGAAATGACTTTACCGAAACCTATGAAGTGGCGCGGGCTTTTAGCTTACGCCACTTTTCTTTTGCGAAACATCATTCTCGGCTTAAAGTGTGTGATGACGACCAATGGCCGGTCGCCAATTTCTGAACTCACCCGAACTCAGTACCCAGTACCCAGTCCTTAGTACCCAGTCCTTAGCACTCGGCACTCATTATTTCGCGCACTCCAAAGCCACCCTTTTCCTCCAGAATCCTGCTCGATTGGGTGGCAGGAATTGCCATACCGTCCTCTACGGATCGGCGTCCGGGCTATTTTTTGAGCGGAATGATCGCGGTGTCGTATCTTGGTGCAGGTTGTCGAGTCATGTATTGGAACATGAGTTAGCGTTGTCAGCCGTGGTAGCGCCGGAGTCTGTTAGTTCATGTTGTTTTGAACCTAAAGCGCGGGGATATCCGATGAGTTTCCGTAAACATTTCCGATTGGGATTCCACGTGAATCACAAGGGGTCGAGTTGGCCTGCCCACGCAGGCTGGGCGATGGCTCTTTGCGTCCTGCACTTGACCGCGTGCAGTCCAGCATCACCTTCTGTGACGGACGCTGTAGCACCAGCGACGCACGCGGTATCACCATCGGAACAATCTATTGACAATACACATCCTACTGAGCTGCCAGAGAATCCGCATGTGCCGCGTGTGTTCATCGTAGAGCTGATCGAACGGAATGAAGACTCATTTTCCGACTTGTTATTCGAATCATGCGGTGCGCTCGGCGACGAGTTACCTGCATTGGAAATCGTTGATGGAAAACTGATTTGCCGCGATCCTTCCGCCGTCCATTCGGGCGAACAAACTATTTCGGCACAACCAGTCGGAACCTTGGCCAGAGACTGCAAGTTTTTCGTCATCCATACAGTCCATGATGCGGGCAAGGGGCGCGCCGACGCTGGAGAACTTTCCAATTTCTCGAAAACAACATGGGCGATACCTCTTGAATTCAAATTCCATCACCTGCCGGCTCGAACAACCGAATTCTAGTTTCGACAATATTCCGGCTTGAAAGCCGCCAAGTACGGCACTAAGTACAGATGCCGATCATCGAGAGATTTGAGGAAACAACTCCGAAAAACTTGGCGGTGTTACAGAACTGTTGAAATGCACGCCAATTCAGACAACAGAAAATGAAATGAAAAGACCGCTCATTCGGACCGAACTTGATGTTGCGACAATCGACACGTCAACCACAGAGAACTAGCCCCGATATCTACCAAGGATAACGTCGTGCGACCGTACGGGCCGAAGGATCGGCCAGAACTATTTTGATATAAGTCCGTCGTTACCGACGGCGGCGCGACATTAGACCGGCTAGAGTCACCAATATGGCGATCCCGGTTCCTGGTTCTGGAATGGGAGAAGAAATCGCGAAATTATCGACACTCTGAAATACGTCACCTGCAGGCAAAAAGGGGCGACTGATTCGAACGCCGACGGTATGCAACCCAGTGAATGAGGGGACGTAACCGCCCACAACGGTGCCAAACTTCTCAGTGGTCGAACTGGTCGAACCAGCCGCGCCAAAAGCAATCACGTTTCCATTCACGATCAATTCAAAAATACCGCCCTGCGCATTTGAACTCACCGTCGTGTCCCGGTGGGCCGACCAGTCGAACGAAATCGTGTAGGGCACGCCGACCAACAAATTCAAATTCTGTGTCAATTCAATTCCGGCGGGAACGCCACTTTGAAACGTGACCTGCCCCACTTGAAATCGGCCAACAAAGCTGGATGTTTTTGGACCGCTGAAATCGATGTCCCACTGCACAACGGTTTGAATCAACGTTTGTCCGTTGGTAGTCGGAGTGATGGTCCAGCCAGTCAGATCACCCGTTTCGAAATCCCCATTCACAAAGTCCGCAATCAGGGGTTTGTTGGGTAAAGCCAGGGCTAATCCAATCACCGAATAAATCAATAAACTCTTCATGATGCCTTTTCTACGAAAATCGATTATGGACGATGCAAGTTTTCATCACCTTATTAAGATGATTACCGGCGCCCTGACTGTCAACTGTCGAGTCCGCATTTGTTCAATTCAACTTGAAACACAAACACCCCCCGAAGCGGGGGTGAAGCGATCGCGTTCATCGTACGCGACCAACCAGTCGCCAAGCGTACTCACGTGATTGAGGTTGCTGAAAAGGTAACCATTCACAGTATTGATGGCCAGGCCTGGTTCTGGTGCGTTCTGCAAGTCGTCTTGTTGTCGATCGAAACTCTGTGAGCGCCGCAGATCGACTCGTCCAAGGGTACCATGTTTTGTCGAACGAACCGCTCCACGCACCCTACATTTCGTGAACGGTT
>DAOLCX010000465.1:0-3369 GCA_035327685.1 Pirellulaceae bacterium
CGGTTGGATGATCTGATGGAACTGCCCATAGAGTCCACCGCGTGCGGTGATCACATCAAAGCTATCGCCCAATGCGATCGTACTGCCAAAGCCATTGATGAGTTCCAACTCCAGATCACCAGCCAGGGTGATCCCAAATTCCCCCTCGATCCAATCGTATTCATATCCTTGTGACAGCCCCCCCAACGACAGATGGATGTTTGCCAAATCGTTCAGCACGGTGTCGATTCGCAGCAGAGCTTTGCCATCGACCGCGGTCAAGTTTTCCAGAAACAGCGTGCCTCCACCGGCCACCGTCGCCGGAGTAAAGGGGTCGCCGACCAGATAGAGTTGCCCAACTTGCAACCAGCCATAGTCCAAAGTCAATGTCCGACCGGGCCCAACTTCCGCCGTACCATAGAAGTAACCGTAGGGTTTGGCCACGCGCAAATCACCATCTACGGCTCGCAATATCCCAAGATTGGTTGTGCCATCGAGGTCCATTTGCGCGGAGGCCAAAATCAGTTCGCCCCCCTGTCCTTCAATGATCCCATTGTTGATTAAAACCGAAGGACTGACGATGCCATGACCTTCGATGCGTCCACCATTGATGATGGAAACTCCGTCCAATTGGCCGCCGTGGAGTGCCACGCGACCTGCTGCCTGAGTATTCCAGGGATTGTGAAAGTGGAGTTTTCCTGACGCATCGGCTGTCCCCACCACACCCGCTTTGAGGACGTCGCCATGGATGTCCAGTGTGCCGCCACGCGCCAAGAGTTCGGCGTTTCCGTCAAAGCTGATCGAATTGTAGATCCTGCCGTGACCGACCAGGGCTCGATTGGTGGTAGCTGCCAAAGTCCCCTGGCCAATAAAATCGGCGCCCTGGAGCGTGTTGGGACTGGCCAAGGTGCCGCCGCTTAATCTAAAAGTGTCCCCGCTGTTGATATGGAACACCGCTCCTTCGCCGTGAATCCTGGCAGTGGAAGCATTGTTGCCCGACACTACGACGTTACCAGTAAGCGTTACATCCGAGCCACGCAACGTCGTTGAAGCCACGCTGAACGAGGATCCATTAAGCGTCAACTTCCCGTGCATGGTCCACGAATCGCCCTGGGGCAAGTTCATTTCCAAGTGCACTTGCTCGACGATATTCCAGCCGTTGACCGTGATGTTTCCAAACACCTGGTTGGGATTGAGATCGGTATAAGCCCCCAGCGAGTTGGCATTCACGGTGAGTGGTGCATTGATGGTCCAACTCGATCCCCAGTGGCCGTCAAAGTCAAACTTGCCAGCGTTGATGACCGTGGCACCGACGACTTTGGCGTGCCCCTGTTGGCGAGCATAGGTCTCGATGCCGCCCTGTCCTTTCAAATCCACGACGCCATCCCATTCGGTATCGTGATTGAAATGCACAACCCCTTTGGTGGAAGGATTTCCGTGAGTGAAAAATGTGCCCCCTTTCACTTGAGTTGGACCATTGAAATCCAAAACTCCATGGGTCCCTACCATAAACTCGCCCCCCTTGATCATTGTGAGGCCATTCACCTCCAGATGGCCATGGGATTTGATGTTGGTCGTGGCTTCCGACAGAAACGAAATCGGCGCATTGATTCGGCCTTTAACCCCTGCCTGATCAAAGATGATACTTCCATTAAAGGAAAGCTGGCTGCCCTGGACCTCGCCGTGGATGTCAAAATCCTGATTTTTGATGAATCGAATCACGGAGCCCTCCGTCATCGACCACCCTTGTGTCAGGTTCATATTGACCACACATCCTTCGCGGATACTGAACTCTCCTCCATAAGCCTGGTGAAGCGAACTGCCGTTGATCGTGAACGTCGCGAATTGAGTCCCAGCAGCATCGTATTGGTTAACGTGTATCTTCGGATCAAAGGCATGCATGCCGCCCAAATCGATGCGGCCGGCACCCCATTGATTGATCGTCAAACCGCGAGTTCCGACGACGATACTACCGTCACAACTCATGGCGACGGGAGCGTTGGAATACAAGTTGATCGCACCCGAACCCCAAATACGCCCATCGACTAGATTGGCTGATTGATAGATATCGACGATGGCTCGATCCATGGTCAGCAGCCCACCATTGGAAATGTGCAAATGGCTGGTCGTAAAGTCGGGCACATTCCCGGGCGAAAAAGTCGAAAAAATCACAAGCTCGGAAGGATAGTCCAAAACACCGACCGAGTTCTTTCCAGCAATCGTGGTGGTGCCTGTGACGTTAAGTTTATAGTAGTTCGGCTGGATCAATGGCGAATTACTCAATTGATTGCCATTGGTAATTGTCAAATTGGCGACCGTGGTGTCGCTCAACAGAAACAGGTTGAGGTTTTTGATATCGGCTAGACTCCCAATATGACAATGGTCGCTCGGTTGAGGAGCACCCAGCGGCGACCAATGATTGGCATTGTTGAAACTGCCGCCATTGAGGTTGGAGAAATGTTTGTCTTGCGACCAGGCAATGGTCGATACGCCGAACATCACACAGGCGCATAGTAACCCGTCCCGCCAGGCAGCGTAATCAATAAATCGTTTCATGGTTGTCCTCTTTGCGCCTCAGGTTTCACATTGCGTCTGGTTTTGTGAGTAATGCCTAAAGTTCACCAGATTGTTACAGTCATTTGGCAGTTTTTGACTGTGTCTTTGCTGATGCGGGACGTTGCTCCATTGGCTGTTACACGACTCCCTTTGCGATGGCCCCTGAGCGTCAAAAAGAGGGCGCATCTATCACCAGGCGGGTCTCCTCGATTCGATGAGCCAGTGAATACGAATTGGCGCGGTGAGAGGAGAAATCATGATCAATCCAAAAATGAACATGACCTCTTGAATTGGACTGAGAATCAACATTTTGACAGCTCAGGCAACTCCCCAGGGCAACTCCCCTGGCAAATTCATTGGGTGTCCCCGTTTGTGGATCCCACGGCGGTTTTTGGGTGTCCCTTTTTGGTGGGAATTTTGATATATTTTGCCAAAACGGCCTAGACGACCCAAATTGCCTATGTTAAAACGGCAGGTTCATTAGGTTTTAGGGGGCGACTGGTCGTGATCAATGGCCCACCTGAATGTCGTGTTTCGCTTCTTTGATTTCGGAAAGGTTGGTTCATGAATCTCTTGAAAACCGGGTTTTCGGTCGGTGTCTTGGCCGCAGTTATGGCTTTGACCAGTGTTTCGGATGTGTTAGCGCAAGGCAGTCGCGGTGGACTGTTTGGCGGTGGGTTGGGCCGAGGATGTGGTTCAAATGGGGGCTTGCTGAGCGGCGGTTTATTCGCCGGTCGCGGCTGCGGGTCAAATGGGGGTCTGTTAGGCGGCGGCTTGTTTGCTGCACGCGGTTGCGGCTCAACCGGCGGTTTGCTGGGTGGCCGGTTCAATCGT
>DAOLCX010000466.1:0-3365 GCA_035327685.1 Pirellulaceae bacterium
GCCAGGGTCTTCCTCAGAGTACATCATCGGAGGCGTTTGCCGCGAGGAGTAGCGGATCGTTGTCAACCACAACATAAACAACACGCCAACCAGGAACCCTACCAGGATCAACATCGTCACCAACAGGCTGTTGACCCGATCGTACCGCGAAACCTTGGTCTCTACATGGTCTTTCGGTCGAACCAAAATCGAATCAGTCATGCTCATATCTGCACATCCCTCACCAATTTTTCAATGACCTGCTGTCGCGGCATGATACCGTTGCTCCACAATGGTCAAGCTAAAACCTTCGTGGCTTGCGCTTAAACCAAAAACAGTCATGCGAACCTGATCGATGGAACGCCCCTGCGCCTGTGTAAATTCGGCCTCCAGTTGCGCCAATTGTTCTTCGAACTCGCGGGAAATGAATTGCACTAACAGGCAATCTTCCACCGATACGCCAGCGCGGTGAACCATCTGCTCGTCCCATCGGTGAGTTTTCTTATCTGTATGAGCAAAATAGAAACTCCTCGGCTCGTTTTCCTGTTGCCGCGAAGAGATGGTAACGGCAGCTTGATTGCCGGGATCGGCAACCCGCCAAATCGTGTTATTTTTCGTGTGTACAACGCCAATTTCGAGGCCAAAATGGCTTAATAACTCGCCGTAAGCTTGCCGATCAGGAACCTGGTATTGAATATTCCACCGACGAGGACGTCCTCTCGTCTCCGGGTCTTCCCGTTCGGCCGGACCAGGTTGGATTCCGATGAGGCCGAAACCCCCTGGTTCTTGGTCGCCCTGGCTGGCCTCTCGATCGGCTGCTTCAACGACCGACTGCAGGTATTCTGAAATCCGATTAATATCCGTGAATGGAACTTCGGGCTCAATACAGTCGCTCAGCGGATCAATCACTCCCGTTTGGCGCGCATCTACCTCTGGATTCTCAATGACCAGTGGAGACAAGAAATACTTGACTGTTGGTCGCCCTTGCCACACTGCCAATGCAAATACTCCCGTCAGGAAAGAACTCAGCAAAATCGCCGTCACTAGCCAGGCATTCCATCGGTCGTACTTCGAAACCACCATTCGCCCGGGGCCAACGTGTGCCGTATGCATTTCTGTCACGCTCAATTGCCTAACGTCCATGGACCCACCTCATCAGTCGTCTACATCCGGCCACAACTCCGCTCCTGGCCGAACGGTCAAGTACCATTCTTCCCAGAGCCGTTTTACCGTTTTGAAATCGTCCCGGGTGGGATTCGTCGGCAAGATGATCGCGTCCAGTTTCCGGCTCGTCATGCGCAACCCATGATGCGCCTCGCGCGCGACGGCCACGCTGGGATCGGACAAGGCAAACAGCAGCGCCGGGACATTATCCATGTCTTGTTGAGTCGCCAACACCTTCACGGCGAACCAGCGGCGATCGCCGTCCTCATCAGTCACCAACCCGCGCAAGAACGCCATCTGCTCGCCTCGCGACTTGTTGTCCTTCGCTTGAAACTCTTGCAGCGTGATACCAATGGAATCATTGATGCGTTCAAAATTCACGCCACCGCCATCCTCCTCCAACAACCGCATAATTTCAGCCAGATTCTGAACATCGGTTTCCGCCCTGACGGTACCACCTTCATTCGACAAGCGAGTGTTTTCAACAAAGCCTTTGTTGCCCACTACGGTTGTAATATTGGGATCCCGCATCAGCAACTGGCTGCTGCGCACCAAAAATAACACGGCAAAGCAGGTCGAGTTTACCCGGTTTTCGACACCTTGGTCCGTGTTGTCGAAGCCTCCGTCGCCCAATTGTTTGGTCTGCAAGAAATCGACGCCCAAATCGTACCAGGTGGGGTGCTCGTTAAGGATTCCCTCGGATTTTTCGCGGAAATAGGCGTATCTTTCGAATCCGTACATGTAATAGTAATTCCATTCATGGCCACTGTCGAAAGTAAAGTTTTCCTGCATCCAACGTTTTGCCCGTTGTTTCACGGAAGTCAAACGTTGTCCATCGAAATCAACTCGCGGGCCGTCTCGCCGTTCGACCCCGTCACGCGGCTTGACATAAACCGCCACCGAAGGGGGCAAACCGACCAGGTTTTTGCTCCGTGAATCGGATCCACGCAGCTTGGGATTAAGGTTCAAGACGTCGCCCAACACATAAATGGAGCTCAACCCACACAGATGCAAAGAGTGACGCCGAATTAATTGCTCCGGCGCCATGTCCACCCGGTAATGATAGGTCCAACTCCCGTTTTCCAATTGCGCCCGGCAAAACCATTCCAACAGGCTTTTGGCGCGATTGTAATCAAATGAAAACTCGTGCAAGTTCGCGACGGCCAGCGCCAGTGCGACATACTGCGACTGACTGGAATCGCCAAAACGAGACAACTCAGTTGGCGGAGAATATCCGTAGGATCCCAGACGTTGTTGCGATCCCAAAAGTTGATTGAGGATCGCTCGGATATCTTCCGCGTATTTGACCGAGTCCAACTCACACAAGAAAATAATCGTCAGGCAGGGAACGTAGGTCGAACCATTAAAGATTTCATTGGGGGCACCGGCTCGCACCTTCACCAATTCTGGGGAGAGCAGGTTGACAGCCGTCCGCACAACGGGATTATCGGCCGGGATATCGTTGTCGTAGCGCTTGGCAACCTCGATGATCGTCATCGCCGACAGGACGACTTCGCCCAGTCTCGTGGGCCGCCGGTTCTCCAGATACTTGGCACCGGCCCGCGCCATTTCCTCAACGACCGGATGATCTGGTGTATAGCGTTCTTGCCCGGTGACCGGCGCTGTCGCACCAAACAAGACCTGCAATGCGATCGCCACACTACCGACCTTCGCGGCAAACAACTTGTGTGCGGCACCCAGCCCCCAGAATGAACGCCCCCAGAATGAACGCCCCCAGAATGAACTACGCCGACTTTCCGGCAAATTAAGTGGTGCTCTCATTGATCTTGCCCCCGTTCAGATCTGCAATTCGCCCAGATCTAGAAATCTCATCGCGCGGTTATCACGGCTACGAAACCGCCAATTCACATCTGCGAATGCCAATTTGCACGAACCGTTGCGTTTCCCAAACGCGTCTGCTGAAATATTTGAACGAGGCTGCTATTAGCCTATACGCGGTTTGGCGGATTGTCAATTCGCCGTCGTTCCCAATTGACAATTTTTGGGGATTCGGCAAGATTGTACGCCGACAAATAGAAGTACGGTGAAGCGAAGGGATTTCGAGGTTGCGGAAAGCACCGATTGCCGGGGGCATCAGTTGTTGGGAGCTTCCCTTCGCAAACTCGGCAATCCTTCTTCGGTATTGGGGAGTCGATATCCTTTTTGATCTGGTCAGGTAGCTCAGTTGGTAGAGCAATGGACTGAAAATCCATGTGTCGCCG
>DAOLCX010000467.1:0-3354 GCA_035327685.1 Pirellulaceae bacterium
GGGTCCGCGGCGGTGCGGTTCCAGTTCATCAATGATTTGCATCGCGCGAATTTTGGGCGCACCGCTGACTTTGCCCGCCGGCAGACTGGCGACCAGCGCATCGAGAGCATCGCAATCGGATCGCAATCGTCCAGTCACCGTCGAGGACAAATGCATCACATGGCTGTAGCGCTCAACCACCATCACATCCGGCAATTGGATGGAACCAAACTGGCAGACACGCCCGACATCGTTTCGCCCCAAATCAACCAACATCACGTGCTCGGCTCGCTCCTTGGGATCCGCCAATAGTTCGCTTTCAAGTTGCAAGTCCTCTGCGAAATGAACACCACGGCGACGGGTCCCGGCCAACGGGCGCACCGTCATCGTTCCGTGCACCACTCGGCACATGATTTCCGGCGAACTGCCCACCAATGTCAGTTCCGGCATTTGCACATAGAACATAAAGGGACTTGGATTCAACACCCGTAAAGTTCGATACAACTCAAACGGCGGTGAAACCAACGGGACCTCCCAGCGTTGGCTCAAAACGACCTGAAAAATATCACCCGCCCGTATGTACTCGATCGCGCGCCGCACCGCCGCGACATATTCCTGATGTGTCATGTTGGATTGGGCTGCAGGTAAGGGAACGGGGTGCGCCGGTAATTCGTGGGAGAGAATATCGGTGGAGGGCGCAAATAACAGGTCCACAGTCTGTTGGATGCGTTGACAACAATCTTCCCACGCCAATTGAGGCGTTCGATGGCGTTTGGTCCACGCCAATGCGATGATGATCAATTGCTTCGTCACGTGGTCAAAGACAATCATCAAATCAAAAAAGGCAAATGCTAAATCGGGAAGTCGCCGATCGTCAGGGGGGCTTGGGCCGAGAGGCTCGACGAATCGAACGGCGTCATAACTGGCGAACCCCACGGCGCCCCCCGTAAATGGAGGCAAATCATCGGCCGGCGCCACACGGACAGCCTGGATCTCTCGTCGCAAGGCTTCCCAAGGGTTGTTTTCATGGGACTCGCGGCTGGTGCCATTCGATTCGCGGATGATCACGCGCTGTTGATATGCCAACAACACGCGGTGGGGATTGGCGGCCAGGAAACTGTAACGCCCTACCTTCTCGCCACCTACCACACTTTCGAACAGACAGACCGTCGATGCCTGGCGCAAACGTTGAAGTGCGGCCACAGGCGTCAAGCCATCGCTCAAAAACCGGCGGGCCACAGGCAGGGCATCAAATTTTGAAAACAATGAATCGAATTTCGCTCGGTCGTCGAATTCCAATTGTTCACTTCCCTAGTTGACCCACGGCCTTGAAAATCGCATTTGGAGCCGTATGATTGCGCCCAGATGCCA
The DNA here is from genome assembly GCA_035327685.1 of Pirellulaceae bacterium. GTDB lineage: Bacteria > Planctomycetota > Planctomycetia > Pirellulales > Pirellulaceae > BJ22. The sequence goes on from DAOLCX010000467.1 coordinate 1,351, forward strand.
GGGGATTCCATGGTCACCACCCGGCGAGGTGGTCTGATGCGCCAAGTGCCGTTGTTTTTGCTCCACCAAAGCGTTCATAATAAGGCAAGTCACTTAATTGACCAATGGCGGTCGCCAAGGCTGTGGCGTGTAGCTCAAGGAAGTGTTGAAATGCGATGTCAGAAATGTGAGAAACCGGCGACGTTTCACATCACCGACTTGCTCGGACCGGAAATCGTCGTGCTTCACCTGTGCCCGGATTGCGCGAAACAATACTTGCAGCCAGAAACCGATGCACCATCGCCGACGATTGCCAATGCCATCCAAGGGCAACTGAAATTGGAGCAGACCGCGGAAGAGCTGAAAAAACTCGATGCTCGACAATGCCCGACCTGCGGTATTACATTTCTGGAATTTCGCCAACACGGCCGGTTGGGCTGTCCGAATGACTATACCGTTTTTCGTCGCGAACTGGACGCGTTGTTGCTGAATATGCACGGTGCCGTCCAACATACCGGAAAACACCCGAAACGCCCAACTCGGTCTTCCGTCGAAACGCAACAGATCATCCGGCTTCGTCGCGACTTAAAAGACGCCATCGAGCAGGAGGATTACGAGACTGCCTCGCGCTTGCGGGATTTGATCCGCAGCCATGAACAGGAGACCCAACGCGGTGCTTGACGAATTGACGGAACAACTCAGCGAATGGTTGGCGGGGACGGGGCCAGACTCGGACATCGTGATGAGTTGTCGCGTGCGACTGGCGCGAAACCTGGCTGATTTTCCCTTTATTCGTCGCTGCACGGATATTGATCGGGTCAACATTGAATCCGCAGTCCGTGAACGTTTGCAATCGGACCAACGCTTTGGTCAATTTTCATTTCTGAATGTGGCCAATTTAGACGACATCGATCGGCAGTTGTTAGTGGAGCGACAATTGATCAGTCGCGAACTGGCAGGTGCCGAGGGTGCCCGCACTGTCGCTATCGGACCGATGGAACAACAGTGTGTGATGATCAACGAAGAAGATCACTTGCGCATTCAAGTCATCAAGAGTGGATTTGACCTGCAGGAGGCCTGGCGACAGATCGATGAGCTGGACGATTGGATCGAAGAACGTGTCGATTATGCTTTCGATGAACGCTTGGGATATTTGACAGCATGTCCCACCAATGTGGGAACAGGAATGCGCGTCAGCGTGATGATGCATTTGCCAGCGTTGGGAATGAGCCACCAAATCGAACGCGCCTTCCGCGGGTTGCAGCAAATCAACCTGGTAGTGCGCGGACTGTATGGCGAAGGCTCGCAAGCCATGGGCGATTTCTACCAGATCAGCAATCAAATCACCTTGGGGCGCAGCGAACAAGAATTGTTGAGTCGAGTTGGCGAAGTTATTCCTGTGCTGATCGATTACGAACGCAAAGCGCGGCAATTTCTGATGTCGGAAAATCACAACGATTTGTTTGATCAGGTGATGCGCGCCTATGGCACGTTGCAGAATGCTCAACAGATTTCCAGTCAAGAGTCACTCCATCTATTGTCTCGCATCCGTTTGGGGATCAACCTGGGGCTATTGGATGAGTTGGCCATTCTGGTCGTCAATAGGCTGTTGATTAACACGCAGCCGGCCCATTTGCAAAAAATCCACCGAAAACCCTTGAATTCAAATCAACGCAATATCCAGCGCGCAGTCTATTTGCAGTCGCAATTGGGCGGAAATGGCGACCGGTCTCAGCGAAACTGAGCCCGTGGACAGCTTACAAACCGACGTTTGATCTCGGATGGACCATTAAGATCGGTTACCTTTTGAAAACTTTCTGTTATTGAGTTATTGCGATGAATCACTCTACAATTCATTCCATTCAACAACCTTGAGCATTGATTTCGAGAATTACATGGCCAAATCGAATTCGGTCGGATTGAGAACCAATGAACTGCTGCCGGGAGTGGTCGTCCGCTCGCCCTGGAGCGATTTACCCTCCAGTTTCCGGTTTTTGGCTGGATTAGGTGTGCGGGAAACGATTG
>DAOLCX010000468.1:0-3347 GCA_035327685.1 Pirellulaceae bacterium
CCCCGCAGTTTCAGTTCCTTTTCAGGTTCTCCTCGGATCATTCCAGCCATTTTCTCACGAAGCGTCTGCAATTCCGACCGGGCCGCTTCCAACGGGACCGCCATTTCCTTCAGATGTTGGCGCAGCTCGTCCATTCCCAGAGCGCCCACCCGTTCGGAAATTCCTTCCAAATTGGGCTGTTGCAGCCGGAACTGTTGCCATTCCTGCTGAATCTTCTCTTGCACCTCCGCGGCGCGCCCTTTCAGTTCCTCGATTAACTTGGCGTTTTCCACATCGAATTGCTTCATCCGTTCGGCCCACTCGTGCAACACGTGGGCATCGAATTCACCCCGGATAATGCCCGGCCCAATTCCTTCGACCCGCAGCGCGCCGAACTTAAAGAGCTCTCCTTCGCCATCGCCGGCGCCGATGACCATCGCCGTTTTGCGTTCGGCCGGTATCAATTTGATCTGAACGTCTTGCCCTTCGCGCACGATGGTCAGTGATATCTCGGCACCACTTTCGCCGGCCTGATTGACCACGCTCGCCAATTCATCCTGCGTTGTCAACTCTTTGTCGTCCGCATTTAAAATGATGTCGTTCACGACAATGCCACGATTAGCAGCCGGAGAGTCTGGAGTCACACCTTTGACTACCAATCCCAAGCCGGGCGTCAAACCCAATTGGACCGCCAACGTCTCATCCACTGGAACACAATGAACGCCGATATAAAATCGATTTACCACTTGGGCGTTACCCATGAACACCGGCCCGCTTTCTGTGCCGAATTCGATGAGAGGCATCACCGGGCGCAGTAAGCGACCATGAAATGCCTCCTCCGCGAGGTCAGCTTCGCTCAGGTCGATTTCGATTTTGTTGCCATCTGGCCCCATGACAATGGCTTTGCCAAACGTTTGAAGATCCTCTTTTCCGTCTTGGACGATACGCTTGGCACCTCGGCTCAGCACAATGCTTTGGGCACCTGTTACATCGATCTCGCGGCGTTCGCCATTGCCGTCAATAATCACGATTTTGCCATCACCCACTTCGACCCTGGTTTCTATGCGCTTGCCCCCGTCGGCCTGACCGGCCTCGTCTTGCGCGAAAGAGCCTGACTGGCCCAAACCAACACAACACATGGCAGCGAAAGCCGCCCATCTCAAAAACCATTTCGCTCGCATCTTCAGCTCCTTTCAACAGAGTTCATACTCAATATCTTTGCGACCAACACTCGGGCCGCGCGTGTCGCGCATGACCGAAGGTTGCTCGATTTACTGTCCATAAGCCACCAAGGTGACGTCCTGCACTGGTACGACGACTTCTCTTCCATCACCCAATCGTCCCACCAGGTATCGAACCCGCGGCTGCAGTTCAAATCCCCCTTGCCGCCATTCGTACTGAACGTCTTCCGGTATCTCAATCCGTCGCAATTGGATTCCCATTTCCACTGCCAAGGTTTGCGGAATCAATGGTATTTCCTCACCCATCAGCGGTTCACCGTCGCCGCTGACCAATTGCATTTTGTAGGGAACCAGGGCTCGTTCAATACGATCGATTGACGAAGGCTGATGATCATCGACCGTCGACTCAACCACTGGAAGCGTGGCAATGGGATTGGTCAGCTTAGGCCCCTCCTGATAAGACAACTGCGGGGGTTGAACTCGCTGCGAACCTAGCCAGAATCCCAGCGGCAACATCAACACGAACGACGCGACGGCCGCCAACCAGCCCAGATGACCATTCCGAGTGATTCCCCACGGCGCGAATCGAGCCGACGACATCGAGCGAGTTTCAGTTGCCACCTCCGTTCCGATATCGTCTGCATGTTGCAGGGCCGCCTCACAATCGGGCGACTCCCCAACGAATGCCGTCAACTCGCGCCCTATCACTTGTTGTTCGACAAAGGCTAACGCCAGTTCGCGCCACAAGTCCGGTTGCGATTCCGCTTGGCCCAACATATCTCGAATACGTGGCCGAGTCAGCTCACCATCGACTAGCCGCTGCAATTCAAGATCCCATTTTTCGTTTTTCATCGCTATACTGCCGCAGAGTCATCACTCCACGACGCCCCCAAAACCAGGAATCGTACTCGTCCGCTACTCTTATTCTTCGAAATTCAAAACCCCTGCACAATCAACCGCCGCAAACGCTGCTTGGCCTTCAACAACTGATACTCGATGGTCTTGGTCTTGACGCCAAGGCGCCGAGCGAGTTGCTCATAGGTCCAATGCTCCGTGTACTTCAACGTCAACAATTCGCGATCGCGAGGACTCAGCCGAGCTAACGCTTGTTGCACATCCTGCCGCGCCTCGTCCGCCAACAACCAGTCAAGGGGCGATGGCGTCGTCACGGTGGCCGTGAGCTGTTCGTGAGACACCACGATTGCCGACTTGCGCCCATTTCGCCGATGGTAATTGATGGCTTGTCGAACGGTCAGTCGGTACAGCCAAGCCGGTACCTTGCTTTCATCAACCGGCCGCGACGCCTGCTTCCAAACCGCCAACGCTACGTCCTGGAGCAAATCGTCCGCAGCATGCGCATCACCCACCCGAGACCGCAAGACCTTAAGCATCCAAGGCCGATGGCGGTCCAATTGCTCGCTCCAATTAATGGTTTCGGCAACGGCTGGTAACATGTCGCGTCAAACTGTGCGGTGGCTTACGTCCCAATAGTCGCGGCACCGACCACTTATCCCCAAAAAAATCCGGTAACTGTTCACACCTTGATCGTGAATTTGCCCTGGTTTCAAGGGGTCAGGTCCACGTTTTCCGCCATCATTATCTCACATAGTCGAGTATTTTGCCCAAAAGTTGGACCGGTGCGACAAACGGCAAATTCAATTTCATGAAAACAGAATTCTCTTTATTTGGCATATTTTGCCTGGTGCTTTGTTCCAGCAAAATGTTTGAGTTTACCGATGGAGCCGATGGGCGTCAGCCCCCGTTTTTGCCGCCGAAACCGCGTCCAACTCTATTCCATTGACCCTAAATTGCAATGGGAACAAAGTGTGGGTTTGTCGCGACAAGAATGCCCCTCCCTTGTTGGATATAGGTTTTGGGGCGTGAGTAGTCGTCTCATGCGCAGCTTGAATGGGAATGCACTGCCAAAGGGGGGCGGGAGTATTTTTATTTGGTCCCACAGTGGGCCATTGCCCCACCTGAAAATGACTCCCGACACCTTTTAACCCATTAACCCATACGAACGATTGCGTTGCACCTGAGATGGACATCCACTCGCAATAACGAAAGCATGCCGCCAGTAATTAGGGGGCGTGAAGCAGGCGTGACTGACAAACCGACACGGCTGGAATTGGACTGAGGTCGGCTGCCAAAAAACTATCCAGGAGCCAGGTTCGGCGGTCGGTCTGG
>DAOLCX010000469.1:0-3344 GCA_035327685.1 Pirellulaceae bacterium
CTGGACCTGGAAAACGATGACGGGGGTGAACAAATGCAGGAGGGCTGGACGCGCTTCGCAACTTCCAAGACCCGTTTGGCCGTAGAGACGTACCTCGACGAAGACGATATTGGCGTGACACATACCGCGACGATGTTGGTTGCCAACAAATGCGACGCGCCCGATGCGGAAGGTCGATGGGAATTCTTCAAGGAGACGATGCCATTTGAGCTCCCGACGTTGATCGTCTCGGCGGAAACGGGAGAAGGGTTAGAGAGGCTTCGCGATGCAATCTACGCGGCGATGGATTCTATCCGCGTCTATACCAAACATCCGAAAGCCAAGGAACCTGACCGCGACCGCCCTTTCTCGCTGAAACGTGGCAGTACCCTGACGGACCTGGCTGCCATGGTCCATCGCGATTTGGCCGAACGCTTGAAGTTTGGCAAAGTCTGGGGCGCCCATGTCCACGATGGGACGGTGGTTAAGCCCGATTACGTGTTGCACGAAGGAGACGTCATCGAACTGCACGCCGACTAAGGCCCAAACGGACTATCCCTTCATGAGCCGGCCCTTTATCGTTTAACGGCAGCCCGCAGGCGCCGCCTCCTCTAACCCACCAGGTTATCTGGCTTTGCCACATGTCTTGACGCCAGAGATACAGGGTGCACAATACACTGTGGGGCGTTACGTGTAATTCATGACCGCCCTCCAAGGCTTTGCGGAGATATCCCGCGAACCGTGGCTGAGACTGCTCGATCGCCCTTGGCGGGGTAGGGTTGAGCACGCTGCAAAAAATAAGACGAATTGATTGTCACCCAGTTGCCGCTTGAACCTGTACTTACAGGTTGATCGGCGGCAGACGCTGGGAAGACTTCATGCACGCGTGAGTTCGATGATCGGAGGAGCAAAATGAATGTCTTCACCACCTGCGTTCTAGGTGTCGTGGCGGGTTGCATCGTGACCGCTTCCAGTGTAGTCGCCCAAGACGACGACAAACTGCAAGATCTAAAAGTTGTCGAGGAGCGTCAACATAAGTTTCTCGGTTCAGAAACCGCAACCGCACAATCATTGGCTTACCGGTGGTTGGATATCGCTCAGGAAGCGACTGGCAACGATGTGGATTTGTATGGTGCGCGCCCCACGATCCTCGCGCGCACTCTCGCAATCTGGGCCACAGCGATGTTCGACGCTTGGGCTGCGTATGACGCGACGGCCGTGGGATCGAGGTTGGGTGGTGCACTGAGACGCCCCGAAGAAGAGCGGACGTTGGCCAATAAAGAGAAGGCCATCAGCTATGCATCATATCACGCGCTGGTGTTCGTGTACCCTGAATCTTCGGGATTTCTGGCCGAACAAATGAGGAATCTCGGCTACGACCCCGATCTGATTTCAGACGATCCGACAACTCCTGAGGGGATAGGTTACTTGGCAGCGTCGGCGCTCATCGAGTACCGAAAAAACGATGGTGCCAATCAACTCGGCAATGAACGTGGAGGCAACGGGAAGCCGTACTCCGATTATACGTTTTATCGACCAGTGAATCCCCCCGATCGGATTATCGACCCCGATTGCTGGCAGCCGATTACATTCACTCGACCGGATGGAACCAAGTTTACCCCCGGCTTCCTGACGCCACACTGGTATCGTGTCAAACCATTTGTGCTGGATTCGAGTGACCAATTTCGGCCTGGTCCGCCGCCCAAGACCACGACCGATGACGCGACCTTGCGCGCGGAAACGGATATGGTCTTAAAGTACAACCAGGAATTGGACCACGAACAGAAGGCCATTGTCGAGTTCATGCGCGATGGCCCCCGTTCCACTGGTCAAAGCGGTCATTGGTTGCGGTTCGCTCAAGATGTGTCTCGACGTGATCGGTATGATCTCGATCAAGATGTCAAGCTTTATTTTTGCATCGCCAATGTCGCCAGCGATGCGTTTATCTCATGCTGGGAAACCAAGCGTTTTTATGATTCATCGCGTCCCTGGACGTTGGTTCGACATTACTACAAAGGCCAAATGATCAAAGGCTGGGCGGGCCCCCAGGGAGGTGTCGTCGAGATGCCAGTCGAAGAATGGCACCCCTATTCGCCGTATGTCTTCATCACACCGCCATTTCCTGGTTACACCAGTGGACATGCCACGGTCAGTGGGGCCTGCGCTAAGATACTCGAGCTATTTACCGGGACGGATGAATATGGGTTCTTTGAGCTTCGCCGCCACTGTGAGTTGACCGAAGAAAATCCTGGCGACATGATTCAGTTAAATCTGCCGACCTGGAGCGCCACTGCCGAAATGGCGGCATTCTCGCGGGCGTTAGGTGGATACCATATTCCGATCGACAACAACGTCGGATTGGCTGTCGGACGCGAACTCGCGGTTTGGAGTTGGCCCAAGTACCAGGCCTACTTCGACGGCACGGCGGAAATCAGAGACTGAATTGATTGCCACTGTTCACGATCGGTAGGGTGAACTCTTGGCCAACGCGGAAGCCCCGGTGTTGGGGTAGGCTCTCAGTTTGGTTTAAGCCATCCTTCATTCGCTATCGGGTTCCGATTGCCGTCGAAGGGCGGCTCTGGCGTGCGCTTCCAATCCTTCCCAATGGGCCAACTCTGACGTGTCGCGAATCAAATCGGATGGAGGCGCTTCATTGATCTCGACCCAGGTCATCAAACGGCAGAATGTCAGTACGCTTAAACCGCTGGCAAACCGGGCAGTGCGGTTGGTTGGCAACGTGTGATTGGGACCGATCCCGTAGTCACCAAAGACTTCCGCCGCAAACGGTCCCACAAAAACGCATCCGGCGCGTGTGAATCGATTTTTGAGCCCCACGGCCACCGAACCATGCAACTCCAAATGCTCCGGCGCGAACGATTCGACGACAGCCACCGCCTGTTCCCAGTTGTCGCACAAGATCGCCGCGCTCGTTCGCAACGCTTCGCGCGCTGTCCCTGCAGTGGGCAAGTCGCCAAGCTGGCGTTCCAACGCGACACGGGTCAGATCGATCAATCGCGAAGAGGTCGTCACCAGCATTGCAGTTGCGTCCGTGTCATGTTCTGCTTGGGCCAACAAATCGGACGCGATCACATTCGCATCGGCACTTTCATCCGCGACCACAACCAGCTCGCTCGGTCCGGCCAGCATATCGATACCCACATCGCCAAACACCAGTTTTTTTGCCGCCGTCACCCAGCGGTTGCCAGGGCCGACAATCAAATCACATGGCGTCTCGAACATCAGATGGGAATCTTGTTCGCCAGTTGCGCCATATGCTAACACGGCCACTGCATGAGCGCCACCAACGCACAACAGCGCGTCACCACCTGCCAGGTACACCGCCGCTTGAATCAAGTCGCCAGGAT
>DAOLCX010000470.1:0-3340 GCA_035327685.1 Pirellulaceae bacterium
AATCCGCAAAAGCAAAACCATACTGTGGAATGGCCCCATGGGCGTATTTGAAATACCACCGTTCGACACCGGCACCCGGGCCGTGGCCGAAGCGATTGCCAACAGCCCCGCCATCAGCGTCATCGGCGGCGGCGACAGCGCGGCGGCGATAGCTCAGTTCGGTTACGCCGACCGCGTCACCCACGTCAGCACCGGCGGCGGCGCCAGTCTGGAAATGCTCGAAGGCAAACACTTCGCCGCCGTCGATCTGCTCGACGATGCCAGATAGACATTCATTGAATCGACGGCCAAATTCGTCAACAGTCCTTTTCTCGAAACTGCGTTTGTGTTCGCCAATTTGGAACCATCCGAACCCTAAGCAGTCACTTCCGTACCGGTCAGCGCAGGCGCTGAATGGTGATGGTCAATTGGCCTTGGTTGTCGTCGAGGCGGGCGGGGGACTCGTTGATTCTCAACAGAAGTTCTCCCGCGCGGTCAAAGGTGATCGTGCGGCTGGTGCCGATGGGAAGTGCAGGGGCGATGGGAAGCTCTGTGGGGTTTGCGGTTTCAAGTAACAGAGTGGCCATTAACTGGCCAAGTGGCTGACCTCGATAATACTGGATCGTGATCCCGCCACTCTCCGAGTCCCAAGGCTTTTCTCCACCCGAGACCCGGAAACGGCCCTCCGATATGATGGTTACCGTGTCACCTGCCGAAATAGGAACGCCCGTTCTCTGCCAACTTCGATCTGTGGCCAATTGAATCACGACGTCTTGTTCATGTGAAATGATGTCAGCATGGGACAGGGCCGCCCGCGAAGAGTCGCTGCCGTAGTCCAGCTCGTCAATATACAACTGCCAATCGCGTTCGATTTCTAACCAATGATCTGCCAATTTGCGGCGAAATGCCGAATGAAAACGGCTCGATGTGTCGGCTGCCTGCGAAGGCAAATCAGCAAAGGCCCGATGTGTGAGGGGATGTTTCGACAAGAATTCGCAAGCTGCCCAGGCCCAGGCGTAATGTTCGACATCGCGAAAGGCCATATTCGGAAAATCGAATACCTGTTCCAAACGGTGCCGGCGCCCGGCATCGAGCGCTTTCCGCAGAAGTTTTGGGCGGCCCCATTGTTCGACTTGCTCCCGACGTGTGGGGCGAAACTGAAGCCGGACATGTTCACTTTGGCCCGTGTGCAATCCCACCCATTCCGCCATCCCTTCGCTGTACCACGGTGGGCCACTCCCTCCCAAAAACCATTGCATGAACGCGTGCGTCCCTTCGTGAAGCAACAGGTGTCGCGTGTAATAGTTCCCTTCCTGAGGGAATAACCAAATCTGGTAGCCTCGATTGAATCCGGCGGGAAACTCGGGCAAGTCGCCGGGCCACAAACCGGTCCCTTGAAACCGCTGGCTGTCGGCTACCAAACAGGCAATCAGATGCCAGGGCTCGGCCTGCCGCGAAGAGACACCAAACATCTCACACCATTGTGGCACCGCGCTGTCGAACGAAGCGAGCAGATCGTTCAGCATCGCTTGATCGCGAACGTCACTGTACAAGGTCAAATGGGCGCCGCGAACAACACTCAGTCCGCGCGCTTGAATGGCTTCCACATTCAGCTGAGGAGGCGGAGGCATCCGCGAGTTGATCTTCTGCATCGCGCCCACGTCTGGCTGGGCGCAAGAAACTCCGACAAGCCAACAGGCCCACACCCACCACGCGCTGCCCGTCCAAATCAGCGATCTGAGAGGGCAGCATTTTCCGCAAACCGGAATTTCAATTTCCGCCGTCCGACTGGTCATCAGTTTTGCCTTCGGTTTGGTCGGAATTGATCGGCGGATCAATCGGTGGGGGAGCGTCGGCGGCAGGAGCCGATTCGCCCACTTTTGTCGGCTTGTAATCGTGGTCGCGTTTTCGAATGACTTCGGCTTTCAAGATTTTGTCGGGGACGGCGCTGGGAATCTCTCGTTCTCCCCGGAAGTCCGTTTCATGCGTCCGGGTCAGTTTTCTGAGTACATCAAATCCAGTGACGACTCGGCCAAAGACCGTGTGTTTGCGATCTAAGTTCTGCGTGCTTAAAGTGCGCTGGAAGACCAAGAAGAATTGTGAGTCACCCGTATCCCGCCCGCCGCCAGGAAGACCCAGCAAAGCCATGCTCACCGAGCCGGCAAAATGGAGCCGTGCTTCGGGGTGATCGATTTCACACGGGATGGTATAGCCCAATGTTGGCTTACCGGACGTCGTCACATCCCCCGTCTGGGCCATAAACCCTTCGATCACGCGGTGGAAGGCGACTCCATCGTACATGCCATTTTCCACCAAATGCACGAAGTTGCCGACGGTCAGCGGGGCTTCATTTTCGAAAAGTTCGATCACGATATCGCCCTGTGTGGTGGTCAAACGGACGCGCGGCAAGTCGTCCGCTTGGGCTTCTCGTTGCCGAATTTGCAGTTCGTCAAAGATCTCCCGGTTCTTCAACGAAAGCCGTTCCAGGTTGCCCGCGACCGAAAAGTAACGGGGATCGATCCCGCGAGCAATCAATTGGTCGCCAAGTTCCAGAACCTGCTCATCTTTCCCTTGATGCGCATCGTCCACCATGATCCCCATCAGCGTACGCGTCGCGCGGGCCTGGTCTTGTCCAGCGTCCCAAGCCTTGAGTGCCGCCACGCGCAGGTCTTCGATCAAGTCATGGGAGCGTTTCACCAACTCCTCGTACTGCCGCTTTAATTCTTCCTTCAGTCGGAAGTCGTCGGTGGCGTGGAATTCTGCCTCTTTGGCGATCAATTGTTGTTCCAGAATTGCCCAGTCCGTAAGCAATTCGGCGAAGGATTTTTCATCCGGCGTGGCGATCGTCGCATCCTGCGCGGTGGCGATAGCCTGGTGACCGGCTCCACCAGCGAACGCCGCCAAACTGAGTATCAACCACGCATGCCAAATCCGAAACGCCATTTCGTATGCCCTCCAAGGTATTTAACGATTGATTGACAGGTTCGTGCATGGTTGAGCCACGTGCGGTCGATCCGACAGTGGCCCAACATGCCTGATTACTGATCTACATTTCCGCCGCCCAGTGGCAACGGGAACTGAGGTTGCTCTTCAAACGGTATTTTTTGTTTCACTTCATAGATGTGGGTTCGCTTCCGTTCGACGGTCGCCGTTACAATCCGCGTCGAGGGGCGGGCAAACCGCATCTGCGGTTCAATGGGGGCGAATTTGAACACCACATCCAATCCGCTGATGACTCGGCCAAACACAGTCCCTTTGCCGTTGCGATCTTCAATGGGCGAGTGCATGATGGCGATCTGGCAACTGGCTCGGTCTGGCGTGGGACTCAACATTTCCACACTGCCGACAAAATGATGCCTCG
>DAOLCX010000471.1:0-3339 GCA_035327685.1 Pirellulaceae bacterium
GCCAGGCCAGGCCATCGGCGGAGCTTCTAATGCGCACAGCTCCCTGATGGCCGGTTGTTAAAACAGTTGCGCCGCGCTCAGCATATGCCGTGACGCATTTGGGGTTAATGCGACCGCGTGCACCGCTGATGACGACGACCTGCGGTTTCGCCCAGTTAGCAAAACGCATCGGTTGACTGCTCATGCTTCCATGGTGCGGTGCCATGATCATGTCGAAGGGCTCATGAGGGGCGGTCAACAAATTGGACAGGCCAGACCCTTCCAAATCGCCGGGCAAAAGAATGGTGCGCCCGTGGACCCGAATGCGCAACACGATGCTGTTGACATTATCGTTGCCCGGAAGCCCCTCTGCGGGTGGCGAAAGGACGTCAATCGACACTCTTTCGTCCAGATCGATGACGTCACCCTCGGACAAGAGCTTTACCGGAACGCGGTGTTTCCGAATTTCATCGAACAGCACGCGGACGGATGGAGCGACGCTCGTAAACATCCTCGTTGACACGTAGATTTGTTTGATTCGAAATCGCTCCAACAAGGTCGGGATGCCATTGTAGTGATCGACGTCCGCATGACTGATCACCAAGGCATCAATGTGTGTAATCCGGTCCGACCACAAGTTGGCGGAAGCCGCCCGCCCGGCGCGTTGGACCGATCCGAAGCTGCCAGTGTCATACATCAAAATTTTTCCACCGGGCAGTTGCAGAATCGCTCCAGTGCCATGCCCCACATCCGCGAATGTGATGTGGAGATTTTCATTGCGAGTTCGGGCCCACGATGCTTGAAATCCCGGGATCCACCAACTGGCGATCAAGAGCAATACCGCCGCACTCGCCATGGCGCGCCAACTGCGAAAACTGGGGGGCAAACTAATCCAGACCGCCAACATGACATAGAAAGCGCCAATGCCCCAGGCTTCTGGGCCGGCAGTCCAAAAATGACTAGCGGGGACCGCTTCACCCCAACGAATGATGACTTCAATAGTCGCTAAGCTGGCATTGCAAATCCCCCCTCCCAGCCAGGCTAACGGAGGGCACCATGCCGCCGTTAACATCACGATCAGCCCGCCGTACAATGCCGCAGCCATCGGAATCAGGACCACCGGATTGACTAACAACCCAATCGGTGCGACCACTCCATAGCGATCGGCCACCAGCGGCAGGGTGATGGCCCACAATACACCACAACTGGCAAACGTTTGCACAATGCGCGTTCGCATGCGCAGGCCCGACCGGATGTACCAAGACCGAGTGACAAAGATCAAATGGCGCACCGGGTCGGCAGTAGGTTGTAACCATCTGCTGTTCGTAATAAAGACCAGCGCCGCCACTGCCAAAAACGAAAACTGAGGTCCTACGTGAAACAGGTCATGTGGGTTGATAGCCAGGACAATCAATCCGGAAAGCGATAACAAATTGAAGGAGAACGTCTTGGCTCCTCCCAAACGCGCCAGGCAAAACAAGCTGATCCAGATGGCGGCCCGTGTGACCGGGGGGCGAAACTCAACCAGCCAGGCATAGAGCAACACCAAGACCAAGACGCTGATCAAACAGAAGGACCGAGGCAAACTGATGGCCCTCAGGAATAAATAAAATGCACCCGACAAAATGCCGATGTGCAAACCGGATATCGCCAGCAGATGCACTGTCCCGGTATGCAAAAACAGGTCGCGTTCGTCATTGCTCAATTGTTCGCGGTTTCCCAACAGGATGGCGGACGCCAGGTTCGCGCGGGGGCTGTCCACGTATTCCGCGATTTGCCGATCTAATTCAGAACGGAGTGTCGAACGCAGCCGGGAAAAAAAGACGGCCTCCGAGCCAACCTGGACAATGTCTGCTGTACTTTGACAATACATCGTGGCTCGGCGGCGTTGCCCACGAAAATGGTTGGCAAAATCAAACTCGCGCGGATTGCGCTGCGTTTCGATCGGCCCCAATCGGCCCTTGACTTCAATCACATCCCCGGCGCGCAGTGGCAACCACTCGCCGCTGGTGAACAGCGCCAGTCTTCCAGAAGCGTTGGCGCGCTCCCTACCGCGTTCCCAGGCACGGACATCTAGCAGCATGTAAATCCCCGGTCGTCGACGGGCGGCCAATGAGCCTCCCTCGGATGGCGCCAACCATCGGGGCTCGCTGAGCAACACGCCGCGCACTGTGACGGTTTGTCGATCTTTGCCAATCAAAGTGCCGATTTCGTCAGCTCGGTACCAATGCCAATGGGCATGATGGTGAGCAAACCCACCGGCCGCCGCCGCGACGATCACAGTTATCCACCGCGCGAGGTTTGAGGGGCGAGTACCTTGCAAGAAAACACGGGTGGCCAGCGCCAACAAACAGACCGTCACTGCCATGACGTAGGCCCACGGGGTCCAGGCCATCATCCACCATCGATCCACGAGAATACCCGCGATCACAGCCATTAACAAAACGACGAGCGGTTGGCGGTTGAGATTGCCAACGGCATACCAGAGCCAGGCTCGGCCAATAACAGGTATCGATTTCAATGAAAACGTGAGCGGTTGGGTATCATGCCCCATGGTGTCCTCGCAGCGCGGTGGATCGCCCTGACGGAAGTCGAATTTCATGATAACGATTCCAGACTGATTGGAAAACTCGCCCATTGACGGTATGTTGTCGAGGATCGGAAACAGCAGTTTTGGGAAACGGGTGGCACTGGCAGAATTTCGGCTGCCCCCTATATTGGGTAATGGGACGGTCCCAGCCGAAATTCGGCCAGTGGAAAGCTCCCAATCATAAAAGCGTGAAGAAAACGAAAGGTGGAGAATCGATGAGCGTCTTGCAAGCACAAAAAATCGTGATTCCGATCGATTTTTCCGATCTGTCCTTTGACGCTTTAGAAAAAGGACTGGATATCGCGGGTGGCGATACCAAACGAGTTCACTTGATTCATGTTCTGGCCGACCTGGCGGTCAACGAGCCTGGCGCGATTTGGGGCGAAATCAACAATGAAAAGCGGACTCGCAATGTCAAAGAGGCGCTGCGAGAAAAACTGCAAGGCCAACGCTATCAAGGTTTGTCCATTGATGTCGAGTTCGGCGATGCCGGTTTCCGTATCTCGGATTTTGCCAAAAAAATCGGGGCCGACCTGATTGTGATGCCTTCGCACGGACGCACGGGATTGAGTCGCGTCCTGATCGGTTCGGTGGCCCAGCGCGTCGTGCAACTGGCACATTGCCCGGTTCTCGTGCTCCGCTCTTGATGGAGAGCACCGAAGCCGGGGGCTGGTCCATTTATAGGTGGATCAATTCGACTCAGTGGACAGACGATGGCCGAAGACATGGACCTGACCCCTTGGAGCCACGGCAAATCTCAACCAGCGTGT
>DAOLCX010000472.1:0-3338 GCA_035327685.1 Pirellulaceae bacterium
GTCAACTGGAAACCAACGCCAAAGGCTACATCGTTTGGAAGAAGGGGTTCCGCATGGTGACCAGCGTGGAGGGGGTCTTCGCGGCCGGTGACGTGGCCGACGACTATTACCGCCAGGCCATCACTTCGGCGGGAACAGGTTGCATGGCGGCATTGGATGCTGAGCGGTGGCTGGCGGAGCACGAATGAACGAGTTCAAAGACATTTCGGTTCGCGCGGCGCGCCGCGCTGAGTCCATCGGTCAGCACGTGTTGATCCAAGGTTGGTTGCGCACCCGACGCGATTCGAAAGCCGGCTTCAGTTTTCTGGAGGTCAACGACGGTTCGTGCCTGGGGAACATCCAAGTCCTCGCACCGCAGTCGTTGCCGAACTACGAGTCCGACGTCAAACAATTGCATCCTGGAGCCAGTCTGGCCATTCAAGGTGTGATTAAGGAATCGGTGGGTGCCGGCCAGGCAACGGAAGTCGAAGCGTTGTCGATACAAGTCTATGGGCTGGCCGATCCAGAGCATTATCCCTTGCAGAAAAAGCGGCATTCCTTTGAAAAACTCCGGGAATGGGCGCACCTGCGTCCGCGAACCAATACGCTCGGCGCCGTGGCCCGCGTCCGCAATCGGATCTGCCATTCCATTCACCAGTTCTTTCAGGAACTTGGTTTTCTTTATGTCCACACACCGATCATCACCGCCAGGGATTGCGAAGGGGCCGGTGCGATGCTTCAAGTCACGACGCTGGACCTGGAAACCCTGGCCAAGAAACAACTTCCCAACGTCGATTTCCAACAGGATTTTTTCGGCCGCCCAGCGTATCTGACGGTCAGTGGTCAGTTGGAAGGCGAAATCTTTGCGTGCGCTTTGGGAAAGATCTATACCTTCGGCCCGACCTTCCGCGCCGAGAATTCCAATACCTCTCGCCATCTGGCCGAGTTTTGGATGATCGAGCCGGAAATGGCGTTCTATGACCTCGATGACAACATGGATCTGGCGGAGGCGTTCATCAAACGGATTGTGTGCGACGCGCTGCAAGACTGTACCGAAGACATGCAGTTGTTCAATCAGCATGTCGAACCGAACATCCTCGACATGTTGAAAGGTGTCGCCGACAAACCGTTCGTGCGGGCCAGCTATACCGACGCGATCGACATTTTGCAGAAGTCAAGCCAGACGTTTGAACACGCCGTCTCATGGGGCATGGACTTGCAATCCGAACACGAACGGTTTTTAACCGAGCAGCATTTCCAGGCTCCCGTGATTCTATTCAACTACCCGCGGACATTGAAGCCGTTCTACATGTACTGCAACGATGATGATCGCACCGTGCGAGCGATGGATGTGCTGGTTCCCCGTGTCGGTGAAATCATTGGCGGCAGTCAGCGCGAGCACCGACTCGACTTGCTTGTGGCTCGGATGCAAGAGCAGGGCTTGAATCCAGACGACTATTGGTGGTATCTCGATTTACGGCGCTTTGGGACGGTGCCACACGCGGGCTTTGGGCTGGGTTTGGAACGGGCCGTGCAGTTTGTCACCGGGATGGCCAACATCCGCGATGTGATTCCATTCCCGCGCACTCCTGGTCACGCTTCGCCTTAACTTCGATGCCCTCGCGCCTTGGTTAGTTCGAATAGGTCGGCTCGGTGTACTGATCGAACTCGCTAAACCGTTCGGGGGCAAGATCTTCGAACCGTGTAAATTCCCGTAGCCAGGCCACGTCAATATCGTCGGTCGGACCATTGCGTTGCTTGGCCACGATGATCAAAGCCTTACCGGCATCGTTTTCGTCGATCTCTTCGGCGGCCTTGAAGTAATCTTTGCGATGGACAAACATCACGACGTCGGCGTCCTGTTCGATGGCCCCCGATTCGCGCAAATGACTCAAACGCGGACGGTGATCGCGAGATTCCTCGAGTTGGCGATTGAGCTGTGACAGGCAAATCACAGGAACTTTCAGTTCCTTGGCCAATTGTTTCATCCGCCGGGCAATTTTGGCCACTTGTTCCTGCCGTGGATCGGACGAGTTGTCCGGTTCAATTAACTGCAAGTAATCGACAACCACTAGCGCCAGGTCATTTTCACGGCGTTTGACCCGCCGAGCAACGGCGGCAATTTGAGAGATCGTTTGGTTGGGCGAATCGTCAATAAACAAACGGGCTTTGTTGATCCGCCCCGCCTCTTCGATAAACCGCCGCTGGTCTTCACTGGTCAGCGTGCCGTTCCGCAACCGATGTCCGTTAACGCGGGCGACTGAACACAACAGGCGCTCGGTCAATTCGATCGCCGACATTTCCAGGCTGATGAACACTACGGGCCGACCCGTTGACAACACCACATTCTCGGCGATGTTCAAGGCAAATGCCGTTTTACCCATACTGGGTCGAGCGGCAATGATCACCAACTCCGAAGCATGCAGGCCGCCAGTCAGACGATCGATATCGCGAAACCCGCTGTCCACGGAACCTTCAAGCGTTTCGCCGCGAGCCCGCTTTTCGAGTCGGTCGATAGCCTCCTGCAAAGTGGCCTCCAGAACCGTCAACCGTGTTGGCTGTCGCGTCTCGCGAATTTCCAGAACCTGCCGTTCGGCGGTTTCCAACAAACTGTTGGCGTTTTCACCCGGTTGAAAGGCCGCCGTCATCACGTCCGTGCAGGTTCCAATCAACGAGCGCAAAGTCGATTTTTCCTGAACGATGCCGGCGTAATACTTGGCATGAGCAGGGGTGGCCACCGATTCGAGAATCCGCGCTAACCCCAACGCGTTGCCAATCTTGTCGTAGTCTTGGTTTTTAATCAACCGTTCGCGGAGTAAGGCGATATCGATCTTCTGTCCGCTGCCGTGCATCTCCATCAAATGGTGGAACATCCGGCTGTGCCCCGGATCAAAAAAGTCGGTCGAGCGGATGATATGGACCAGTTCATCGCACACGTCGGGGAGCATCAAGATGCTGGCCAGCACCGCCATCTCGGCTTCCAAGTTGACCGGTTGTTCCCGCTGCAAGACTTCATCGATGGAAACCGGCTTACTCTTCGTGGCCGATCGCTTTCGTTTGGAAGGCTGTTTGTCGTTCATCATCACTCCATTTGACCCGCAGCTTGCGGTCCTCGTGCGCCCCAGAAAGTTGGCGTGACACCAAGTGTCCCCCTCTCGCCGACCCGATGAAGCGCGAATCGATTATTGTGCCCGGATCCCTGGCGCCTTGCCAGTCCATAGGTGATGGAATTCATTTTTTCAATAGAATTCGTTAAAAATGGAATATCCGTTATCAAAAGCCGCCAATTTGACTGCTGGCACGCAAAGGGAATATGACTTTTCCTGGACAGGCAGAAATGATTTAATATGCAGAGGTTT
>DAOLCX010000473.1:0-3335 GCA_035327685.1 Pirellulaceae bacterium
TCGCACATGGAATGGTACCTAAAACCCAATGGGGAAGCGGTGTTTGGCGAGATTGGAGCCCGACCCCCAGGAAGTCACACGGTCGATGTGATGAACTTCGCCAACGATTTTGATTTGTACGACGGATGGGCCGAGACCGTGGTTCACGATCGATTCACGGTCCCCTTTGAACGGAAGTACAACGCCATTAGTATCTTTAAGCGCGCTCAAGGCGAAGGCTCCATCCGACAGATTACGGGCTTGGAGAGTTTGTTGTCAGATTACGGTCCATTCATTGCGGCTGTTGACTTGCTTCCAGTCGGGGCTCCGCGCCGCAACTGGCGGCAGACGTTGCGTTCCGACGGCGTGATTTTCGTTCGCCACCCGGATTTGGGGACTGCCTGCGAAATTGCCGATCAGGTCGGGGTTCGGCTCCAGCTTTATGCGGCCTGACGGAGGTCACGTCGGGCTGAGAATCGCTTCAAAAACAGGTTGTGAGGGGCTTGGTACTGGCTGAAATTCGGCTTGAAGCCGCGCCCAAAAACAAAGCCCAGGACCCGTTTCTTCAACCGGCCTGGGCTTACCCCCCTGGGATTATGCTAGATGGTCACAATCCCGCATTTGATCGTGTCAACAAGTCTGTTTATCGGCACTTCGTCCACTTTCTCTTCGGTAAATTTTGCTGACGATGCCAGCAAAAACGACGAATTCGGTTACCGCGGTTAGTGAAACTCATCCCACCGCGTTGACTTTGCCGATTATCTAAGCAGGAGTACAGTCGGTGAAAAAATCGCTGGGTTTGATTTCGGTTTTGGCCTCGTTGTTGGTCCCCATTTCGTGGGGCCTGATTTTGTACTTTTCCCTCTGCGTGGCGATCGAATCTCGTTGGCTGGATCATGAACTGTTGAGCCGTTACATCTTGGGCCATCCCGTATCCCAAATCACAACCGCCATGTTGTGCGTGGGGCTGGCTTCGCTGTTCCAGGCATTTTTGGATAGCTGGCATCAACTGCGGACTCATCGGCGCATTCGACTCGATGGGACGGCCGCGAATCAGGAAGATGAAACGGGTGCTGAATCAACAGCATCCGATGAGGTGCGGCTAGCCAAACGGCTGTTGACTACCCTCAATCGATCTGCCAAACGCCTCCACGGCCATCTGTTATTTCGCCGGTTGCAGGCCGCGTTGACGACCATTGGACGGAATGGGGCCAACGATTCTGCCAGCACCGAGATGCGAACGTTATCAGAATCCGACGCGGTCACCGTTCAACAACGGCATGCCCTGGTGCGGATTCTGATTTGGGCCACGCCGATGTTGGGGTTTCTCGGAACGGTCATGGGAATCTCTCTAGCCCTGGGGAATCTGAACGTCGGTCCCGACAACGACTTGCAGCAAATGATGGGAGGCCTGCAATCGAGTCTGTACGTGGCGTTTGACACCACGGCGTTGGCGCTGGTGTTCTCGATGGTTTTGATGTTTGCACTGTTCTTCGTCGAACGTGTGGAAGGTCAATTGCTGAAGCTGGTGGATGAACGGACGCAAGCTGAAATTGATCAGTACTTTGTGTTTTCCGAATCTTCGCAGGACCCGCACCAGTTAGTGCGCACCTGGGGACGGCGAATGTTGGCAGCCACCCGGCATGCCGTCCGCGAGCAGTCCGAACTGTGGCGGGAATCGATGCGAACAGCAGAGCATTCCTGGGTTGCCGATCGACAACATGTTTCTGCCGAACTGCAAGGCCAATTGCAAACAGCTTTGCACGAGAGCTTGACCGGATTCGCCAAGACGATTGGCCAAACGGTTGAAGCGGCTGATCAACGCCTCGATTTGCGCTGGCAACAATGGCAAACGATGTTGAGCGAATCGGCGAGGCAGCTTGAGGATCGGCAACAAGTCACCGTTCGCCAGGCCGAAATCGTTTCCGAAATCTTGGCACGGTTGGAAAACCTGAGTTCGATTCAACAGGGGGTGAATCGCAGCTTGGAGGCGTTGGCGGCTACGAACCGCATCGACAGTGCGTTGACGGCTTTGACACAATCGATCAACCAACTGCGAACGGAGTTGCGCATGGATACCTCGTCTGCGCCGGCGCGTCCGGCCAAGCCTTTTCGGATTCGCATCGCTGAGGCTACACGGCGCGCTGCTTAGACATAGAGTCGCCCAGTTGCGACATGATGTTTAGCGAGTTCGAGGGATACTTCGATAAACAGGCCTGATCATCCACACAGCATTCCATGCAAGCCTCTCCTCACCACAGTCAAGTCACACTATTTCCATTCTTGACCGTATTGCTCGCGACCATGGGAATCCTGGTGGTGATGTTGGTTCTGGCCGTCCACGCGGCATCGATCAAATCGGCCGCTGCCGAGCCTCCGGATCGTGAGCTTTACGCAGACCAGTTGATCGCGCTTCAAGACGACATTGACTTGCAAATCATCCGGCGTGACGCGCTGCAGCGAGCGCGCCCGGGCTTAGTGGAACAACTGCACTCGGCCCGCATGGTACGGGCCAACATCCAATCAGCCTTGATTGAACTGGAACGGGAAGAAGCGTTGTTGGCCAGGCAATTTGAAACGCTGGAAGCGCGAGAAACTGATGGCTTAGCCAGCATCGACAGTAGTCAAGCCCTGGAAGAGCAACGGCGCGCATGGTTGCAGCGGATCGAACTCGCCCGCTCGCGTTTAGCGGAATTGCAGCGACATCAATCCAACACACCCACAAAACTCTATTCGATTGTGCCTACCAGGCAGGCTGATGGGACCAACCGCCGCCCGATCTACGTCGAATGTGTTGCGGAGGGGCTGATCTTGCAACCCTATGGAATCCAAATCAAGACGGTTGAATTACCCGTGCCTGGCCTGCCGGGCAACCCGCTTGACGCAGGGTTGTCGACGATCCGTGAATACTGGCAGAGAAATGGTGGGGAAACCACCGAAGGCCATCCCTATCCGCTCCTTGTGGTTCGACCGTCAGGGGCGGGGACGTATGGATTGGCTCGCCGCGCCCTGGGAAGTTGGACTGATGAGTTTGGATACGAATTGGTTGACCAGGATCTTGCATTGGATTTCGGAGTGGTTGATTCGTCTTTGCGACAATCCATCGAACTTGCCGTCCACCGAGCCAAACGAGAACAGATCGCGCACGCGCGGTTGCTGGAAGAGCTTGCTCGACAACAGTCGGTCCAGCGAGAGGGGGCGAGAAGTGAGCAATTCCAAGGACTTCAAGCGGACCGTATCCACGGTGGATTCGTGCGGACGGGAGGAGGAACTGAGCCCTCAGAGCGGCAATCCGGCGTCACCACCCATTCCGCATCTTCTCAGTTGATTCAATCTCCAACCACGGCGCAAAACGA
>DAOLCX010000474.1:0-3326 GCA_035327685.1 Pirellulaceae bacterium
AGTTCTTGGGCAATCTTCGCGACCAGGAAGTGCCGGACGTTTGCCGGGTGGTGCGCGATTCTGTCCAGAGCATCGCGCCGGTGAGTGTCATCGTGAAGGGGTTGGGCGCGTTCCCCAGTATCGACCGCCCGCGCGTGATCTGGCTTGGGATCGACGAGGGGCATGACGAATTGCGGGCGTTGCAGTCAGCCGTCGATGATGGGCTGCGTGCGTTAGGTTTTCCGATTGAGAGGCAAGACTACCGCCCGCATTTGACATTGGGCAGACTTCCGTCGGGGGCCAGGTGGGGTGCCGGTTTTCGCGAGTACTCAGGCCAATACCGGGAGACGGCGTTTGGGGGATTTGAAGTGGATGAGGTCATCGTCTATGCCAGTTACTTGGAGCGTTCGGGGCCTGTTTATACTCGCATGGCGACGATCGAGTTGGCGGGTAGTTGACCGGGGAGATTGAGCGTAACCGTTCTCGATCCAAGGCAAATTCATTCCCAAAAAAGTGGGACTCTTCCCTTTTTCGACCCTTTTTTTGCGGCGCGTGACCAAAGTTGTCCGAGTTGCCGCGATAGTTCAATATGTTGGTACTTGAAATACGGTGCCCGTGTCCATATCGTGAACTAGTTCAGGATCGACAATTGTGCATCAGACCGAAATCGCAACATTCAACCAGGTCGAGGAAGTCATGGCAAAGAAAGAACGAGCTGCGCGTCCCGTCAGCAAGAAATCCGAGTCGGCATTCGAGTCGCTCACCCGCGAGAACGAAAACTTAAAGTTGGCGGTCCAGCAAATCGAAAAGCAGTTTGGCAATGGGTCAATTATGACTCTGGGAGGTGACAATATCGCTCAGATCCGAGGCATCTCGACGGGGAGTTTGTCGCTGGACATTGCTTTGGGAGGCCAGGGGCTTCCTTGCGGCCGGATTATCGAGATCTTTGGCCCGGAATCGAGTGGCAAGACGACGATCGCCTTGCACGTGATTGCTCAGGCACAGAAAGCTGGCGGTGTAGCCGCTTTCATCGATGCCGAACATGCCTTTGATCCATCGTGGGCCAAAAAGCTGGGTGTCGATCTCGATACCTTGCTTGTCAGCCAACCGAACAGTGGCGAAGAGGCCATGCAGATTACAGAGATGTTGGTCAAGTCGAACGCCGTCGATGTCATTGTCGTGGACTCCGTGGCGGCTTTGGTTCCCAGGCAAGAGCTGGAAGGCGAAATCGGAGACTCGCATGTCGGCTTGCAAGCGCGCTTGATGAGTCAGTCGATGCGGAAACTGACGGGTGCCATCAGTCGCAGCAAGACCTGCACGATCTTCATCAATCAGATTCGGGAAAAGATCGGTGTGATGTTTGGCAGTCCTGAAACGACCCCCGGCGGTCGGGCTCTCAAGTTCTACAGTTCTTGCCGCGTCGATGTCCGCAAGATTGGTTCGCTCAAGGACGGTGAAGAAGTCGTTGGGCAACGAGTCAAATGCAAGATTGTAAAGAACAAAGTTGCGCCGCCGTTCCGCTCGGCGGAGTTTGATATGATGCACACCAATGGCATCAGCCTGGAAGGCGATATTTTGGATTTGGGTTTGGCTGCCAAAATAGTCGTGCGCAGCGGTGCGTGGTTCAAATACGGCAACACGCATTTGGGCCAAGGCAAGGAAAAGGCGAGACAGTATTTGATTGAAAACCCACAATTGGTTCAGGAACTTCGAGAGAAGATTCTGGCCGATTCCGGACATATTTCGACGTTGGTTGAAATGGAATCTGAGAGCGAAGCCGAGGAACTGGAAACAGCCGAAATTTAGTGCATGATGATGGAAGGGAAATCGAACGGATTGCAGGAGACAAATATTCAATGTCGATAGGACAAGATTGGTTGGCCGAGTACGATCAGGAAATGGCCAAGACCCGCAAGGTGTTGGAACGTGTTCCAGAGAACAAATTCGGTTGGCAGGTCCACGAGAAGTCAAACACGATCGGTTGGCTTGCCAATCATTTGTCCGAGATCCCAGGTTGGGTTACCGGAATTATCACGGAAGACACGTTTGACATCGCACCTCCAGGCGGCGAACCCTTCCAATCGCCGAATGAAACCAAGTTGGCTGCGGTGCTGGCGAATTTTGACGCCAACGTGGCGGCGGGGCGAACCGCGTTGGCTGGCGCCAGCGACGAGTTGCTCCACGGATCCTGGTCCATGTTGATGGGCGGTCAAGTATTGTTCACGATGTCCAGAATCGAGTGTCTCCGCACTTGGGTGTTCAACCACACGATTCATCATCGCGCGATTATGACCGTTTATTTGCGTTTGAATCACATCCCCGTGCCCGGTTTATACGGTCCCTCAGGCGATGAAGACGGGATGTGAAATCCGGGACGAGGGTTTGCCCTCCCTGAGATGGGTGCTGGCTTGGTTGGTCATAGCCTTCACGAGCCAGTCGGCGATTCTCAATGGCCAGGCAACCGCACCGGCCCGGGCGCAGCCGCGGCCCAACATTTTATTCATCATGGTGGATGATCTGCGGCCGGAGCTCGGCTGTTACGGGCAGCCGTTGGTTCGTTCGCCGCACATCGATGCTTTGGCGGCATCGGCGATCCAGTTCAATCGCGCTTATTGCATGGTCCCGACTTGCGGCGCATCGCGGGCAAGTTTAATGACCGGCTTGCGGCCTCATCCAACTCGATTTGTCAAACATGGTGCCCGCATTAATCGCGAGGCGCCGCGCGCTCTGTCTTTGCACACTTGCTTGCAACAAGCGGGATATACAACCGTGTCATTGGGCAAAGTCATTCACCACCCGGACGATCAGCAGGGTGGTTGGTCAATTCCGCCCTGGCGACCCGAGAAGGGTGTGTCGATGGATGACGACGACTTGACTGTCGGTGGCGGCCGTGGAGCACCCAATCCGAATTGGGCTGGTCCGGCATTTGCCGCCGTGGATGACGATGATGGGGCGTTGGTGGATGTGGAGATCGCCGCGCGAGCGATTGGGCACCTCCAACAGCTATCGGCTTCTGACAAGCCGTTTTTTTTGGCCGTCGGGTTTATTCGCCCGCACTTGCCATTTCTGGCCCCGCGAACCAGTTGGGAATTGTACGACGCACTCAAATTTGCGATACCTTCGCACATCCCGTCCCCGGGCATTCCGCGCCAGGCGCTGCATAACTTCGCCGAGTTGCGAAATTACCAGGGGATTCCCAAAACGGGTCCGCTAGGTGAAGACTTGTCGCGTCAATTGATTCACGGATATTGCGCCAGTGTTTCTTTCGTGGATGTTCAAGTCGGCCGCGTATTAGACGAACTTGAACGGCTGAAACTTGCCGACAATACGATTGTTGTCTTGTGGGG
>DAOLCX010000475.1:0-3312 GCA_035327685.1 Pirellulaceae bacterium
CTCATCCGCATGTCGCCATTGAGGATATGACTGAACTCGTGAGCAATCACGCCCTGCAATTCCTCGCGGTTGAGTTTTTCGACCGTCCCCCGATTGACGCCAATCACAGCATCGTCGATGGTATGACCGGCTGCAAACGCATTGATTCCCGTTTCATTATCCAGAATATAAACGGGTGGTACTGGAACACCGGACGCCAGTGCCATCTCTTCGACGACATTCAAGACGCGTCGTTCCGCCAGATCAGCATTGCCGGGAATCAAGCGGCGACCGCCAAGCATTTCAGCGACGCCCACTCCACCCGTTCGCAATTCCGCGACCTTCAACATCGAGCCCACGGAAACGATCAGCAAGACCACGACCACCACGCCCGCCACCAGCAACAGGTTTTCGCTGGACAATAACACCTGCCAGTCGAAACCCTGTTCGCTGATGACCCGCTGATGCCCTTTATCGGCCATCATCCAGACCGCAACTACCAGTGCGTACACGGCGCCGCACATCACGATCACAGCCAAGATCAACAAGAATACCAATTTGCGCGTGTTGCGCCGCGCCAGATCCTGACTCGCGAAGAAATCCACGTTGAGTTACCTCCCCGGCGAATAGATACAGCGCTCAGAGGTCAAAACTGAACCTTCGGGGCTTCGCGTTCTTTTGGATTTTCCAATTCCAACCACTGGGCGGGCGTGAAGCCAAACATGTTAGCGACAATCACCGCCGGGAACTGCTCCCGCGCCGTGTTATAGCCGGTGACCGAGTCATTGAATCCTTGGCGGGAGAACGAAACCTTGTTCTCGGTCGCCGTCAACTCTTCCTGTAACGCCATCATATTCTGGTTGGCTTTCAAATCCGGATAGGCCTCGGCAATCATCAACAACCGTCCCAAGGCGCCATTCAGATTGGCTTCCGCTGAAGCCAGATTCTTCATGCTGCTTGGATCGCCCGGATTGGCTGCCGCCGATTGGCCTGCGGCAAATGCCTTGTTGCGGGCTTCGATGACTTGAGTGAGAGTCTCCTGCTCGTGTTTCATATAGCCCTTTGCAACTTCCACCAGATTGGGGATCAAGTCGTAACGACGTTTCAACTGAACATCGATCTGGGCGTAAGCGTTCTTGTACCGGTTCCGCATCGTCACCAGCCCGTTATAGACGCTCACGGCATACAGAATAAAAATCAACAGCAAACCCAAAATAACCGATAAAATTATCCAAGGCATCCCGTGTTCTCCTCATCATCAAAATGTTGGCAAAAATCATCTCTGGTAGTCGACATTGCAGAACAATTGTCCCCAATTGTTCAACAAACTGGAAGGCGCCACAAGCGGCGAGGTAGAAACAATTGTGGACCAATGTTCTACAATCACGCCCTTCCACTTATCAATCGGACCTCCGAAATTCGTCAGCCCTGGTATTCGCTACGGCCGGCGCATTCTTGGGCCGGTAAACCGGCATCCACCCATTCGGCGCTGCGCGTTACCTCAAATCCCAAATCTTCAACCATCCGGAAATCATCCTCTGGCGGTTGGCCTGTGGTCGTCAGGTAATCCCCAATAAAAACCGAATTGGCCGCGTACAACCCCAATGGCTGCAGTGACCGCAAATGAAGTTCTCTTCCCCCGGCGATTCGCAGTTCACTTGACGGATTGACGAAACGAAACATCGCCAACGCTCGCAAGCAATCTCGGGGAGTTAATTGCTGAGTCCCTTCCAAAGGCGTACCCTCAATAGGGTTCAGGAAATTCAAGGGGATCGACTCCGTCTCCAATTCCCGCAGTTCGAAAGCCATCGCTACCACGTCTTCGGGACTCTCCCCCATCCCGATAATCCCGCCACTGCATAACTGCAAACCCGCTCGACGCACGGCCCGCAACGTATCCAGCCGATCCTCATAAGTGTGCGTTGAGCAAATTTGGGAATAGAACTGGCGGCTGGTGTTGAGATTGTGGTTCACTTTATCGACGCCACAAGCCTTCAACCGCTCGGCCTGTTCCGGCGTCAGCAGCCCCAAGCATGCGCACACCTGCAAACCATACTGCGCCTTGATCTCCGGCACGATCGCCTCCACCGCCTGCATCTCCCGCTCGTTCGGCCCCCGCGCCGAAATCACCAGGCAATATGTCTTGGATTTTCGTTCAGCGGCAATCCGCGCACCGTCGAGCAATTTGTCTCGTTGCATGATGTTGTAGCGAGGAATCTCGGCAGACGACACTTTGGATTGCGAGCAATAGTGGCAATCCTCGGGGCAGAGGCCGCTTTTGGCATTCATCAAAAAATAGAACTGCACGGTATTGCCAAAATAATGCCGGCGCAACCGATACGCCCCTGCCAGCAAATCCAATAACTCATCGTCGCGCGATCCCAACACGTCCAGCGCATCGCGGCGATCAATCGCTCGTCCATCTAAAACCTGTTCGGCCAGGTCCGTCCAACGGTTCTTGTGGGTCCTCATCATCATGCCGGCTCAATCGTATTCGAGTTTGTCCCCTATGACACTCCCCGCCGGTTCTGTTTTCAATGGCAACCGTTCCAGCGCGGCCCCATTGTAACCGCATTTGGTCGTTCGTGCGATAACCGATGGGTTCGCCTGCGAAGTGATTTTTGGATCCAATCGCGCCCCGCGTTCGAGATCCAATCGCGCTCCGCGTTCAAGTCGCACCCCGATGGGATGCCAGCCCACCCCGAAGGGGTCGCGAGCCATTAGCCGGTGGTTGAGCGAAGCGACACCACCGGATCAAATCACACCCCTCCATATCAATCGACCCTGAAAGGGTCGCAGCAAGGGATTACTCCAGATATTTGGGGTCGTATTCGATGCCCGCTTTTTCCAGCAACTCAATCAGTTCTTCCGCAAAAGTTTTGCAGCGATGATGTTCTTCTTGATTGGCAATGTAACTTTTAACGGCAGGCCGCGCGTTGGGGCTGACCGAAAACGCCGCATAGCCCTCTTGCCAAGCAAAGTCTTTTAGACCGATTTGTTCATGAACCCATACCGAGGCTGATTTCTTTAACTCTTGCATGAAATCCGAAAGCCGATGGGTGGCTTTGAAGCCGATCAACAGATGAACGTGATCATCGATTCCGCCGATGCCTTGGGGAAATGCACCGAGGCCCTTGGCGGTGCCGCCCAAATATTCGTGCATTCGCGGACGCCAGGTCGGTGCGATAAGTTTTCGGCGATGTTTGGTGGCAAAGACGATATGGGCGTGAAGGCTGATGTAACTCATGGCAATTGTCCATCGGCTGGCATCCCTTCGGGATGGGCTATCCGTGCGGCAAATGGCTTTCGATCCCTTCGCGATGTTTAATCCTA
>DAOLCX010000476.1:0-3304 GCA_035327685.1 Pirellulaceae bacterium
TTCTTTGCCTGGTGCCCAACCAGGCCGCGACATTCCCTGTGACCTTGGCACAAGAAGGCGGCAGCAAAGCGAATTGTTGATCGGCGAGATCGTCGGATGAACCAGGACGTGTCCCGCCACATCGAGACGCTGCGCGAACAAATCCGCTACCACGACCGCAAGTATTATGTCGAAGCGGAACCGGCGATATCGGACCTGGAATACGACCGTCTGGTGCGTCAACTCAAGGAATTAGAACTTGCCCACCCCGAACTGGTCACCCCTGACAGCCCCACACAGCGGATTGGCGACTCCCCCGTTGAATATCTGGAACAAGTGGCCCATCGCGTTCCGATGCTCTCCATCGAGAACACGTATGAGGTGGGTGAGTTGCTGGACTTCGGACTCAAAGCTGAGAAATCGCTCGGCGGTGCTGCCGAGTGGGTTGTGGAGTGGAAAATTGACGGTGTAGCCATCGCATTGATTTATGAGGACGGCTCGTTGGTTCGAGCCGTCACCCGCGGTAACGGAGCGGTGGGGGACGATATCACGCACAATGCGCGGACCGTCGGCGATGTGCCCCTCAAGTTATTGGGCGATGACCTGCCGGTACGGCTGGAGGTGCGGGGCGAAGTCTATATGGAAACAGCGGAACTGGATCGGCTTAACCAACGACAACGCACAGAAGAATTGCCACTCTACGCCAATACTCGGAACGTTACAGCAGGGAGTATTCGGTTACTCGACCCTCGGCAATGTGCCGAACGCCGGTTGCGGATGTTTTGCCACGGAACGGGTTATTGCGAAGGCCTGTCTGCGCGAACGCACATGGAGTTTCTGAATGCGATTCGACGCTGGGGGTTGCCTCCTACACCGCAAGTTCAATGTTTTTCGTCGATTCGGGAAGCCGCCGAGTACTGTGAACGCGTGACGGAAACGATGGACGAATTGCCTTTCGAAGTGGACGGTTTGGTGGTCAAACTAAATCGTTTCGACCAGCGGGATCAATTGGGAGTAAGGTCCAAGAGTCCGCGCTGGGTGGCCGCGTACAAGTGGGAAAAATATGAGGCCACTACACGCCTGGTGTCGATCGAAGTCCAGGTTGGCAAAACGGGGACCATTACACCGGTGGCTAATCTGACGCCCGTGTTGATTGCCGGGACAACGGTCAGCCGCGCGACACTTCACAATCGGGAAGAGATCGAGCGCAAAGACATCCGCGTCGGCGATCTGGTAGTCGTCGAAAAGGCGGGCAAGATCATTCCCCGAGTCGTGCGAGTCGTTCCTCGCGAGCGTCCCGCGGATTCGGTACCTTTTCAATTCCCCAGCGACTGTCCCGCCTGCCAAACTCGTTTGGAGAAAGACACCGACGGTGTTTATGTCCGCTGCCCCAATTGGCAATGCCCAGCTCAGCTCAAAGAGCGCATTCGCTTCTTCGCGTCTCGCCCCGGAATGGACATCGAAGGATTGGGCGAAAAGTTGGTCGAACAATTGGTTGCTGCGAAATTGGTAAGAGTCTGCGGCGATCTCTATCGTCTGACCACAGCCGACTTGTTGCCACTGGAGCGGATGGGGCAACAGTCCTCGGAAAAACTGATTGCGGCGATTTCGGCCAGCAAATCCCGCGGCATGGAGCGTCTCTTATCAGCTCTTTCGATTCGTCACGTCGGCACGACGGTGGCCAGATTATTGGCGCGGCATTTCAAGGACATGGATTCACTGGCCCAAGCCACGGTGGAAGAACTGGCAGCAGTCAATGAGATCGGCGATGTGATTGCCCGTAGCGTGTACGATTTTTTTCATGACGGCCCGGGTTATGAAATTCTCGGCGACTTGAAACAACTGGGGGTTCGCTTGACCGCCAATGAACCAGCGGTCACGGTACTGGGGCAGCAACTGACCGGAAAGACCATCGTGGTCACAGGGACTCTATCCCGGTTTTCTCGCGACGAAATTCACGAACTCATTGAGAAACATGGCGGGAAACCATCGTCGTCGGTCAGCAAGAAAACCAGTTTGGTGGTCGCCGGATCCGATGCCGGGAGCAAACTGGATAAAGCCCAATCGTTAGGTGTGCCGGTGATCAGCGAAGATGAGTTGCTCGGATTGATGGGGATTAACGAGTAACAGAGTTTTTGGAGGCGAACCGGCGAGAGGTTGAGTACTGAGTACCAGCGGTCCGGTACCTACTACCATTTTCCGGTTTTTCTGGAAAATCTCCTTTTGCTCCGCGTCCGCTGTTCGGCAATTGTTTCCGAAGATACACTCATTTTCCACGTGTTTGAACGGTAGTGGTTTTGAGCTAGTCATGGAATGAACACAGCAAACGAAACGGACGGGTCCACGGTAAATCGGGGGTTGATGGTAGCCGTCAGTTCGACAGTCCTGGCCATCGTATTGGGGATTTGGGGGTGGTGGGGTGGCGGATGGGTCGTTTATTTGGCGTTTTTGCTGTCCCAGACAATCTTGCTTTCCGTGTTGATTTGGCAAGCCTGCGATCCGTTTGCGGATGCCGCCCAGTGGGTTGGCCAACGATTTGGTATTCCGGGATCCGTACGAGGCGCAACATTAGACGCCGTCGCCAGTTCGATGCCGGAGTTTTTTAGCGGCGTGTTGTTTGTGGTTGTTGCTGTGTTCTTATTGAATGATGCTACCAAGGTGGCGGAAGCTGGGGGGAACGGCTTTGGCGCCACGCTGGCAACGTGTGCCGGCAGTGCGGTTTATAACATGATGCTCATTCCGGCATTCTGCGCGATACTGATCTCTTACGTCCGAAAATCGCGCCCCACCATTGACGTGGATGATGTCGTGATTAAACGAGACGGAATTTGGTTTTTGGCGTGTGAAGCCCTGCTGATAGTCTTTTTGTTTCAGAACACGCTGACCTGGTGGATGGCGGTGGCGTTGATCCTGATGTACGTCGGTTACATCGCGATCCTAGTCTGGGACGCGATGAAGTTTCGCCATTTACTGGCTGAAGTTCGCCGGCGGATGGAGGATGAAGGAAAGACGATCGATCAAGTCGCCGAGTCGTTGCGCAGCGATGGCCATCGGCTATCTCGCGATCTACTGGGCCGGATGGAGAGTGGCGACGACACCGACGAGGAAACGACCGAAGCAACAGAGTTCTTTTTTGGTTATGGACGATTGAGTCTGACCGGGTGGACCGTGTCGGCCATTCTGACCATTTCCACATTGCTGGTGATTGCCGCCTGTTATTGGCTGGTATGGGTGGTGTACGAGATTTCGGGGACGTTGGAGATACCCGTCTTTTTTGTGGCCGTGATTATTGCCGCTGCAGCATCCAGCGTGCCAGACACCTTTC
>DAOLCX010000477.1:0-3300 GCA_035327685.1 Pirellulaceae bacterium
TGACGTCGGCGGTTCAGCACGCCGGCCACGAACGGCGGCTGCATGTGACTGTTTCGACGCAGACAGGCCAGTTTGTCAAATCAGTTGTAGAACGTGCGAACAGCCAACCCACGTTGTTGGTCTGGGGTATGGACCACCAATTGGGGACTCCGCAATACCATCGCGGCGTGGATTTGGTACTCGGTTCAACGGGGCCTGTTTTGTTGGTTTGAACGTCACCGCTCACGACGGTCGAAGCCCTGGCTGGGTTTACCATCGTCAAAAAATGAACAATTGAGGACCATTGTTCTACAATCAGGTGTTTCCGTAAAAGTCCCTGCCCGGTTACCTTTGGACTTGCTGCAATCGGTAAGAACCAGATTTTCCAGGGGTTTGCCTTTAAAATTGGGGCGGCAAAAGGCAAATTTAGCGTTGAGTGAAAGCACTTCGTGAACTAAACTGGGACGAGACCTGGGTAAATTAGGGAACCTGAAGACGCCGCTGCCGGCTCTCTGGTAGAGACGACTTCTTTGTATTGATACCGTTCAGCGAGCCAATTTGAATGACGATGGATCGCAGCGCTTCGGCGTTTGCCGCCGATACCCTCACGAATACCGCTGATCCAGCGTGGTCAGAATCCGGAATTCCAATCAATGGAAGCCACGGAAACTCACCATTTATTCTCCTGACTGGCGCTACCGGTTTTTTAGGCCAATACTTGTTGCGCGATTTAATCAAAGCTGGCGCTCAAGTCGCGGTGATTGTTCGTTCTGGAACGCAAGTGTCGGCGAGGGAGCGTATTCGGCAGGCGCTCAACCGGTGGCGTGAAGACCTCGCCGGTAATAACTCTGAAGTTGTTGTCTTGCCTGGCGATGTGACCAAACCACATCTTGGTTTGTCGTGGACCGCGCGAAAATGGGTTCGCAAGCATTGTTGCTCTCTGGTGCATAATGCGGCTTCCGTCAACTTTGCTCCGGCAGAACGGGATCGCGAACCATGGATCACAAATCTCAGGGGGACGGAGCAAGTACTGCGATTCTGTCTCGATCATGATATCCATGACCTGCACCATGTTTCGACCGCATACGTGTGTGGAGTCCGCGAAGGCTTGATCCGTGAATCGGAACTTGCGTGTGGTCAGTCCTTCCGCAATCCGTATGAGGCCAGCAAGTGCGAAGCAGAGCAACTGGTGCAAACTTTTGACTTAATTGGAAATCGAACGATCTATCGCCCCTCGATTATCACGGGAGATTCCCGAACGGGTGAAACCTGCACCTACCACGGCATGATGTGGTATCTGAGATTGTTCGATTTGTTAATTCCCCAACAACCCCTCAATGCGCGTGGTCGGCATCAAACCGATATCGTGTTACCGATCGATGGCGACGAGCCGCATGATGTGGTTAACGTCGATTGGGTTTCTAATGCCATGGTTCGTTTGATTAAGAACCCAGCCGCCCGCAATCGTGTGTTTCATGTGACGGCCAGTCAGCCGACGACGATCCGGCAGGTGGTCGATTACTGTTGCGAATACTACAACAGCGAGGGAGTGGTGTATGCAGGTCGGCATGCAGGTCGCCATGCAACTTCGGATTTTGCGGATTTGGTATTTCGCATGGCGCAAGCCTATCATGGTTACGAACAATCGGCTCCACAGTTTGACCGAAGCCAATTGTTGGAGTTCTTGCCCCATGATCAAAGTCCGGTCATCGACCGGGACATGGTTTTTCGGTTCATTGAGTTTGGGCGTCGCGACCGATGGGGCAAGCAAAGGCGACAGTGGACCAGACAGCCGGCCTCATTTGAGCCAACAGTTCGATTGGCCTTGGTCGAATAGCCGATAGCCACGTTCAGTGCCTTTTTGGCAGTGCCTCCTTAAAGCCTGGGCAGTGACCCTTGTTGCTGCGCCAGGAATCTTCAATCTTCAAAATCTAACGCAAACTCAGTCGCCATCATTCGATTGAGGAATCTTTTTGGGGCTTTGGCATACGGATTGCCCAGAGAGTCGCTTGATTGAAACATATTATGTCGATTTGTCACTCCGCTGGCCCCAAAAAGCCATTGTAGGTGACCGTCGTTGTCTTTTTTGCATTAATTCGGCAGCCGAACGATATACGGAGGAGTCCCGTGGCAAAACAAATGGTGTTTGATGACGAAGCAAGAAAACCCTTATTGGCTGGCGTGACGAAGCTGGCACGTGCGGTTCGTAGTACGCTTGGCCCCCGCGGCAGAAATGCGATTTTGGACAAAGGCTGGGGCTCACCCAAAGTGACCAAGGACGGGGTAACGGTGGCTGAAGACATCGAATTGGATGACCCGTACGAGAATTTGGGGGTGCAGTTGGTCAAAGAAGCGGCCAGCAAAACCAACGACGTCGCCGGTGACGGCACCACCACGGCCACGGTGTTGGCCGAAGCGATTTTCCGCGAAGGCTTGAAAATGATCGCTTCTGGCTTTGACCCGATGGCTTTATCGCGGGGCATCTCCAAGGCTGTCAAAATCGTGTGCGACGAAATCGACAAGCAAGCGAAGCCGATTGACCCGAAGAGCCGCCGCGAGATACAGCAAGTTGCCACGATTGCGGGCAACAATGACCCGTCGATTGGCAGTGTTTTGGCCGACGCGTTTTTGAAGGTTGGCAAGGATGGCGTGATTACGATCGACGAGGGGCGCGGAAGCGAGACGACAGTAGAGGTCGTGGAAGGAATGCAGTTTGACCGCGGCTTCCTTTCGCCGCACTTCGTGACGAACCAAGACGAAGTCACGGTCGAAATGGACAACTGTCATATCTTGGTATTTGAAGAGAAGATCTCTTCGAACAAGTCCTTGATTCCATTGTTGGAAGCAATTAGCAAAGCCAAAAAGCAATTGTTGATCATCGCCGAAGATGTCGAAGGTGAAGCTTTGGCGACGTTGGTGGTCAACAAGATTCGCGGGATCTTGCAAGTCGCGGCCGTTAAAGCGCCAGGCTACGGGGACCGCCGCAAAGCGATTCTGGGTGACATCGCGATTCTGACCGGTGCCAACCCGATCTTCAAAGATCGCGGAATCGATCTTGAGAACGTCAAGATCACCGATCTGGGGCGTGCTAAAAAAGTCCGCATTTCATCGGAAGAAACCGTCATCGTCAGTGGAGCCGGAAAGAAAGAAGAGATCGACGCGCGGGTGGCTCAGATTCGACTGGAAATTGAGAATACCGAAAGCGACTACGATCGCGAGAAGCTGCAAGAGCGGTTAGCTAAGTTGGCTGGCGGTGTTGCTCAAATCAATGTCGGAGCGGCCACCGAAACCGAGATGAAGGAGCGAAAAGATCTGCTGGTG
>DAOLCX010000478.1:0-3297 GCA_035327685.1 Pirellulaceae bacterium
GGATTGCCCGGCAGTTCAAAAGAACTGCCGGGCGCCAGAACCGGGTCAATAACTG
Source organism: Pirellulaceae bacterium (assembly GCA_035327685.1). GTDB lineage: Bacteria > Planctomycetota > Planctomycetia > Pirellulales > Pirellulaceae > BJ22. The sequence continues at coordinate 56 of DAOLCX010000478.1, forward strand.
TCATATGTGCTGTCAACTGCCATCATATATGATGGGTTTGAGCGCCGTGGAATTGGAGTGAAGGATCGGTCATTGGGCCTGCGGCGGCCTGCCAAAGGGAAAAGCACCGATCAGTCGCTGGCAGTGAGCGACGTTAACCAAACGCGTCGATTCAGCAGCGTATTTAACCCTTGAGTGGCGCCGACAAATGTTGACGCCCACCCCACAAATCCCCATCAAACGCAAAAATCTTCGGCGCGCAAGACTCCATTGGCACAGATCTTGCTTTCGCAACAGTTCGACATAAGTGTCCCGCATCGAACCGCCAAGATCATCAGGAAAGCGGCAGTGACCTGCAAGGTTGCGCCGACAACTGCTGTTGAAAGAGACTTCACTCGCACGTATCGGGAACACCTTCACCCAGAAATGGCGCGTCGGACGCGCGTGAGTCTTCCGAAACTTGACAAGGTATTCAAGCATTTATGAGCAAGCCACACATGACGTTCGCAAGAAACATCATCTTACTGCTTTCAGCCGTCACGGGATTGGGCATGATCGCCTCTGTGGGGTGTCAATACAACTCCGGCGAATCAAATAACTCAGATACGGAACGGCGTCCCGTGACGTTGCTGAATGTCTCCTACGACCCCACGCGCGAGTTTTATGCGGAGTTCAACGAACTGTTTGCCAAGCATTGGCAGGAGGCCCACGGTCAGCGAGTGACCATCGATCAATCTCATGGCGGTTCCGGCAAGCAAGCTCGATCGGTGATTGACGGGTTGCCGGCAGACGTCGTAACTTTGGCCTTGGCGTACGATATTGACGCGATTGTCGCGCAAGGCGGCTTGCTGGAAGCGAATTGGCAGTCGCGGTTGCCGCACCACAGTGCACCCTACTACTCGACCATTGTATTTCTGGTACGCAGCGGGAATCCGAAAGGGATTCGCGAATGGAGCGATCTGGTCCGTCCGGACGTGGAAGTGATCACGCCCAATCCCAAGACGAGTGGCGCTGCGCGGTGGGCGTATTTGGCAGCCTGGGCTTATTCCTTGCAGCGCGAGCTCGGTGATTTTTCCGCGTTGAGCGCCCCCGATCGCCAGGCCGACGTGGTGGCGGCGCAACAGCGAGCCCAGGAATTTGTCGTCCAATTATACCGGCGCGTTCCAGTTCTCGATTCCGCGGCGCGGGCGGCTACCAATACGTTTACCCAGCGCGGCATCGGCGATGTTCTTTTGGCTTGGGAGAATGAAGCATTCTTATCCTTGAAAGAACAAGGTGAGGGGAAGTTTGAAATTGTTTATCCCAGCCTCAGTATTCGCGCGGAGCCGACGGTAGCGGTGGTCGATCGCGTCGTTGATAAACACGGAACCCGCCAGGTCGCGGAGGCCTACTTGAATCACCTCTACACGCCGGCGGCCCAGGAACTGGCGGCAAAACATTTCTACCGGCCCGCTGAACCGCAGCATGTCTCGTCCGCCGCATTGCAGCGTTTTCAAGACATCCAACTGTTCAAGTTGGAAGACGTGTTCGGGAGTTGGGAGGCGGCGCAGAACGCGCATTTTTTGGACGGCGGCATCTTCGATCAAATCTACCAGCCGGTCGCACGTTAACGGGTGTCTGCATGTCTTTAGCAACAACCAGGACGACACGCTGGCTTCGTCGGCGCCCTCGGCCCCGCCCGTTGATTCCCGGCTCGGGATTGACCATGGGGTTCAGTCTGGCCTACCTGAGCCTGATCGTGCTCGTCCCGCTATCCGCGTTGTTCTTGCGAACGGCCACCATGTCATGGGAGCGGTTATGGGCCACTGTAACCGATCCGCGGGTGGTAGCATCGTTTCAATTGACATTTGGTGCCTCGCTGCTGGCGGCGGCCATCAATGTAGTGTTCGGGTTTGTCTTGGCCTGGATCTTGGTGCGTTACCGTTTTCCCGGTCGGCGTGTGATCGACGCCTTGATTGATTTGCCCTTCGCATTGCCGACGGCAGTCTCGGGAATCGCACTGACGGCGATCTATGCGCCGAACGGGTGGCTGGGTCAGTACTTGTTTCCATTGGGTATCAAGACAGCCTTTTCGCAATTGGGAATTCTGTTGGCATTAGTGTTTATCGGTTTGCCGTTTGTCGTGCGGACACTGCAACCAGCCTTGGAAGAAATTGACAAGGAGTCGGAGGAAGCCGCCGCCAATTTGGGCGCAAACCGCTGGCAGACATTTCGTCGTGTGTTGTTTCCCATGTTGATTCCAGCCCTGTTGACGGGATTTGCATTGGCGTTTGCTCGAGCGGTCGGCGAATACGGATCGGTCATTTTCATAGCGGGAAACATGCCGATGAAAACCGAGATTACATCGTTGCTGATCGTGACAAAATTAGAGCAGTACGACTACGCGGGTGCGGCCGCGATCGCGGTAGCGATGTTGCTGTTGTCGTTTGTGCTGTTATTGACCATCAACGCGTTGCAATGGTGGTCGGGGCGGGCGCGCCGGGAACCACGTTAACAAGAACCCACTCGAGCCTCTGAAATCATGACGCCATCATCCTCACCTCCAACATTGACGGAACCGTGGCCACTTCGCGTGGCGCTGATCGGAATCGGATTGACCTTTGTGGGCTTGTTCCTGATCCTGCCGCTGGTGGTTGTTTTTGTCGAAGCGATGCGCAGTGGAGTCGCGGTGTGTTTGGCGAGTTTTCAGCATCCGGCCGCCTGGCACGCGATCCAATTGAGCGTGATCGTGGTGGTGATCGCCGTGGCCTGCAACACCCTGTTTGGTGTGGCGGCGGCCTGGGCGATTACCAAGTTTCGCTTTGCCGGAAAGAGTCTGCTGATTACCTTGATCGATTTGCCGTTCGCCGTTTCGCCTGTGGTGGCTGGGTTGGTGTTTGTGTTGTTGTTCGGTGCCAAAGGTTGGTTAGGACCAACCTTATCGCATTGGGACATCCAAATCATATTTGCCCTGCCTGGCATTGTATTGGCGACACTCTTCGTCACATTCCCTTTTGTGGCGCGCGAATTGATCCCGTTGATGCAAGAACAGGGTTGTGATGACGAGTTGGCGGCGCTGTCGCTGGGCGCTAATGGCTGGCAGACTTTTTGGCGCATCACGTTGCCGAATATCAAGTGGGGCTTACTGTACGGAGTCGTCTTGTGCAGCGCGCGGGCGATGGGCGAGTTCGGTGCCGTATCCGTCGTATCGGGCCATATCCGCGGCAAGACCAACACCATCCCGCTGCATGTCGAAGTACTGTACAACGAGTATCAAACGGCGG